>JAGYOR010000126.1 GCA_018399535.1 Deltaproteobacteria bacterium
TCCTGCAGACCGTTCATGATCGATTCAAGCGAGGTGAGCCGGGTTTTCGCGACAAACGCCCCCAGCATGATCATATTAGCAACCCGGTCCGAACCGAGTTTTCTGGCGATATCGTTGGCGGGTATATGGACGTCGTGCAGGTCGTCACGCACCGGCGTCCTGTCGATGACGCTGGAATTGAGAAACATGACGCCGCCCTGTTTCATCAGGTTTTCATATCTCAGCAGGGAGGGCTTGTTCATAATAACGGCACAGTCCGGCGATGACGCCACCGGTGAAAATATTTCTTCGTCAGAGACGACCACGGTACAGTTGGCAGTTCCGCCCCGCATTTCGGCGCCGTAGGAAGGCAAATAGGTTACTTCCCGGCCGTCACGCATGGCGGCGACGGCAAATACGTAGCCCATCATGAGTACTCCCTGTCCTCCGAAACCGGCGAATACCGTTTTTTTCATGGCGGTCCCTGTCTGTCTGCGTCGATTTCGTCCTTGATTACCTTCAGCGGGAAGGTTTTTGTGATTTCCTTTTCGATATGGGCGAAAGCCTCGACGGGTGAAAGTTTCCAGTTCGTCGGGCAGGGCGAGAGTATCTCCACCAGGGAAAACCCCTTGCCGTTCATCTGGGCGGTGAAGGCCTTCATCAGCGCCTTTTTCGTTTTCAGAATATGCCGAACTGAATGCACGGATGTTCGTTCTATATAGACGCTTCCCCTGGCGAGGGCGATCATCTGGCTCAGGTCTATGGGTGTGCCGTGCATGGGCGCTGTTCTGCCTCCGGGCGTGGTTGTGGTTTTCTGGCCCAGGACGGTAGTAGGCGCCATCTGTCCCCCTGTCATGCCGTAACAACTGTTGTTGACGAAAATGACGGTTATGTTTTCTCCGCGGTTGGCGGCGTGTATCGTTTCCGCGGTTCCGATGGCGGCTATGTCGCCGTCGCCCTGGTAAGAAAAGACGATACGGTCGGGCAGTATTCTCTTGATGCCGGTTGCGACGGCGCAGCCGCGTCCGTGAGCGGCCTCGCCCATGTCGACATCGAAATAGTCGTAGGCGAGCACTGCGCAGCCGGCGGGGGGAACCCCGATGGTAATCCCGCCGATGTCCAGCTCTTCGATAACCTCGGCTATGAGACGATGTATAATACTGTGACCGCAACCGGGACAATAGTGAAACGGCACGTTTTTCAAGTATTTCGGCCGCTGGAAGACGGGCTTCGTCATCACTGTTCCTCCTCGAGATGCAGTCGGTAGTACAGCGATGTAATCACCTTGGCGATTTCATCAGGCGTCGACACAACCCCGCCCGGACGCCCGTAGAAATGGACTTCGCTTCGGTGCTTCAGCGCCAGGCGGACATCTTCCACCATCTGGCCGGTATTCATTTCAAATACCAGGAATTCCTTTACGAAGCGGCTCGCATCCTCGACGGCGCGCGCGGGGAAGGGCCAGAGGGTCAGTGGCCGAAGAAGCCCGACCTTGAGGCCGATCTCACGTACCCGCTTGATTGCTCCCTTGGCGATCCTGGCCGCCGTTCCGTAAGCCATTACCACCAGCCGCGCGTCGTCGACCTGGTAGGCCTCGGTGATCTGGAGCTCTTTCGTGATATTTTCGTATTTTCTGTACAGCTTCCAGTTGTGTTCTTCCTCTTTCGCAGGATCGAGAATCAGTGACTTTATAATCCTGCTCGGCCGGTCCCGGGCGCCGTCAAGAATCCAGTTCCTATAGGGCATGTCCGCTTCGTTCACGAATTCCGGGGGCACAACCGGTTCCATCATTTGCCCCATCATGCCGTCGATCAGAAGAACGACAGGCGAACGGTAACGGTCCGCGAGATCAAAAGCCCTGGCGGTAAAATCTGCCAGTTCCTGTCCCGTGGCCGGGGCGAGAACGATAGAACGGTAATCCCCATGACCGCCGCCCCTGGTGGCCTGGAAATAATCACCCTGCGAAGGAGCTATATTGCCGAGTCCCGGTCCGCCCCGCATGCAGTTGACGATAACAGCCGGTAATTCCTGCGCCGCGAGAAATGAGATGCCTTCCTGCTTGAGACTGATGCCGGGGCTCGAGGAGCTGGTCATGGCCCGTGCTCCCGCCATCGAGGCGCCAAGGACCATGTTGATGGCGGCGATTTCACTTTCAGCCTGAATAAAGGTCGCGTTGTCGATTGCCATCATCGCTTCCGCCATGTACTCGGGAAGTTCGTTCTGGGGGGTGATGGGATATCCGGCGTAAAAGCGGCACCCTGACCGAATCGCCGATTCGGCGATAACGTGTGTTCCGCGCATCAGCACCTTGTCAGCCACGGTACACCTCGATGGCCACGTCGGGACAGATGATGGCGCAGAAGGCGCACCCCGTGCAAGGGTTCGGGGCGTCGGCGTCCACCGGATCTATGAATTCCGCCGGGTAGTAACCTTTTTCATTCAGGGTATCGGAAAATCCTATAACCTGCTGGGGACACACAGAGATGCACAAACCGCAACCCTTGCAGATGTCTTGTTGAATGAGAATATGTCCCCGGCGTGTCGATGTGCTGTTTCGGGAGCGCGCCATTCGATGTCAGCCTTCCGGTGTGCCGTGATAGCCGTATTTCAGGAGAAATCACAACGTTGACAGTATGCTGTGCTTATGACTCATCAAACGAATTGTCAAGCATTAATATGGAAACCGCGTCAACGGCGCGCGAAGATAGTCTGCATAAAATTAAAACTTTCTGCTATAATAATAATTTAATGTATCGGTGATTACGAATTACCGAAAAAGTGGGATACTACTGCGAAGGAGATCGATATGGATGTCTTGTTGAACGCTCAGGTCTCGGTGCCATTAACTCAGATCGCCGCACTCCTGGTTTTGAGTACGATTATCATTCTGTGGGGCAAATTCCGTATCGCCCTGATCCTGGTGTATCTTTTTCTTTTCTTCTGGGGATACCTGCTTACCGACTCTATCGATTTTGTCAGGGCAATTGACGACATGAACCTGGAAACGGCGGCGGTTTATTATGGATTCGGCGTTCTCATCGCTGTTTTCGTGGTTATCGCAATGCTGAAATCGAACGATTGAGAAAATAATTATGTTTTTCAAATCCGCGCGGCTGATCAACGGCGATGTTCCCGGAGGGATGAAGGGACCGTGGCTGGTGTTGTGTCTCGGGGTTGTTCTTTCGGTCCTGTTCTGTTTTTTTCTGGGGCATTCGATAAACGCCGAGGCGGGGGAGACGTCCCCTTTTCTTCGTGGTGAAAGGCTTACCTTCCTGGTCACCTGGGGCGTCATTCCGGTAGGTGAAGGCATCCTTGAAATACATCCGGACGTTGAAATTGACGGTGAAGAGGCCTGGCATTTCAGAATGATCGCCAGGACCAACGGGTTCGCGGATATTTTTTACAAGGTTCGCGATCGCATGGACGGATACACCGACGCGGAGCTGACCCGCTCTCTCCGGTACACCAAGGTAAGCGAGGGTTCAAGCAAACGAAACGTCGTAGTAACATATGACTGGAATGAAATGCGGGCGCGCTATTTCAATCACGGGCAGGAGCATGCCTCGACGGCGCTGAAACCGCGTTCGTTCGATCCGCTGTCGATGTTTTACGCTTTTCGCTGTTTCGATCTTTCCCCGGGTATGACCATGGAGATTCCCGTTTCGGACGGAAAAAGGACCATTGCCGGGCGGGCCGGCGTTCAGGAACGTGAAAATATTTACGTACAGGGGACCGATTATGATACCTATCGCGTCAGCGTGGACATGGGGAATGTGGACGGAGTATTCAAGAAAAGCAGGGATGCCGAGCTCATGATATGGGTTACGGCGGATGACCGGCGCATGCCCGTGCGCATGAAGAGCAGCGTTGTTGTCGGCAGCTTTACCGTCGACCTGGTCCGTGCCGAACATGTGAACTGAACGTCCCGGATCGCCGCTATTCCAGAAAATACTTGACCTTCCCGATATCAATTGCAATAGTAATCGGCGCCGACTCTTCCGTTTTTTCCTTCGCCGAACCCGACCGCTCCGGAGCTCCATTTCTCTGATCATGATGGACGGGAAACTGACGGTGAGAGGCCGCCCGACAGTGTAGTTGATGGAGGGGAAGTCATGAAAAATTTTCAAACACTGCAGATTCGATCGAAGCGTGACGCCCGCCTTCTGGCACAGAAAATCAAGCAGCTTGACAAAGATTTCTACTATCACCTCCCGCTGGTGGGAGGAATGGAGGGGTGCTTCATCAACATACGATGTGACCCTAAATCGAATATGTGTGAGATCTACACCTCCATTCCGGGAAGCAGGGACGAAAAAAGCACGCGCATCGCTGAACTTGTGGAGTATCTCTGGAAAGAACGCAAGTTTATCAATGCGGAGCTGAGACGACCGGAATCTGAATGGTACGGACGTATCACCGTCAATCGCTGACCTGTCGCGACACTTCCAGGTCAAAGGCCGCCGGTGTGAAGAGATCGTACCGGAGTAATGTCGGTGTTCATCGACCTTTTCAAGTAAATATTCAGAATTATCTTCCGGTTGGACGCACGTCCCGGTGAAACGATAAAGAGGTTTTCGCCTCCACCCGTTATATCCAAGCTGCCAGTTCTATGAGGAAAAACGCTAACTACCTGTATTTATTTATTATTATAAGGTGCCTTCAATCCATGCAAAGAGCCAAAAATTTGAGGTTTTAAGGGATTTGCGCGACCTGTCAACATGGTTATTAACAGGGTTGTTCACACTGCTGTGGATGACCGTCTGCGTTGTGTCCGTACCTGGAAGAAATTCCCGATGGTTACAGGTAAAAGCGCGTCATATGTGGAGTAGCTCACAAGCAGTGGTCTTCGCCGCGTCGATTCCCGGTTCAACAGATCCCGCGGACCTATTCAGAGAATCAGATTGAGAATACCGCCCACTACAATCGACGAGGTCAGCATGACGGTAAGAGACTTGAAAAAATCAACCATTCCGAGCTCACGGTAGAGAACGACAAACGCCGCGATGCAGGGGAAGAACATGGTCAACACCACCGACCCGATGACCATCTGTTTCGCCGTCATCACCGTCGCGC
>JAGYOR010000127.1 GCA_018399535.1 Deltaproteobacteria bacterium
CGTCGGCGTAAACCATCGGAGGTCGAACCCATCATCGGCAGGCACAAGAAAGGCCGTTTCCGAAAGATTGTTTTCCGCGGCGATCGACTGCAACAGAACATCGTCGATCCAGTGTTTCAGGATGCAGACCGCCGCCGGATTGCCGCTGAACACCTTCGACGTGAAGGCGTCGACCTGGTACAGGGGAATGTCCATACACACCGCTCACTGTTGCTCTTTGACGGCCCGCCGGCGCGCCGTGCTCAGTCGGCCTTGTGAAGATAGATATCCTGTTGCGGGAAAGGAATAGAGATCCCCTCGGCGTCAAAGCGCTTCTTGATCTGTTCCTGCAAATCAAAGAGCACACCCCAGTAATCGCCGCTTTGCACCCAGGGCCGCACAGCGAAATCCACGCTGCTGTCGGAAAGCGACAACACGGCGACGGTGAACGCCGGGTCCGAAAGAACGCGGTCATCCGCGGAAAGAATCTCTTCCAGCGTTTTTCTCACCTTGTCCAGATCGTCACCGTAGCTCACGGAAGCGACCAGGTCAACGCGACGCTGACTCTTCGCCGAGTAATTGGTGATGTTGTCTGAAGTCAGCTTTGCGTTCGGTACGATGATTCGCTTGTTGTCGGGCGATTTCAGACCGGTTGTGAAAATGCCGATATCTTCCACCGTCCCGGCTGTTCCGGCCGCCTCGATATAATCCCCGACCTTGAACGGTTTAAAGATCACCATCAGGACACCGGCCGCGAAATTGGCCAGTGATCCCTGCAGGGCCAGGCCGATGGCGAGACCGGCGGCACCGACCACCACTACGAAGGAGGCCGTCTGCACGCCCAGCTTCCCCAGAGCCGCGATAATGACGAAGGCCAGTATGGCGACGTAGGTAACGCTCGTCGTAAAAGAGATCAGCATCTCGTCCACGTGGTTTTTTTCGAGAATCCGCCTTATCAGCGACCGAATTGCCTTCGCCGCGAGATACCCGATGACAAGAATCGCCACTGCGCCGATCACCCTGAACCCGTACAACGCAACCCATGCCTGAATAGTTCCCGCCATCTGTTCCATCACGCTCCTCCTGCTTCACTTGAACTTCGTCCGTTGATACAGCGCCGATCCGCCGGAACGGCGTCCTCTGTGACGCCATTGATCTTTCCGGGCATCGCGCGGATCGATACATCAAGACCCTTCGGCCATCCGGGCTGCAGTTCCAGAACGGTTCTTCCCCCTTTTTCCACTCTCGGAAAACGCCCTGATGGTATCCGGGTCCGCCCGATCGTGCGGCGGGGCGTGCTCCCGCCGACCGCCCGGTTACGCTGACACAGGGAATCATACCGTGAAAAATATAATGAAAATAATATTATTTCAAACATTAAAATACTGCGTTCGGCGCACCGCGTCTTCGATACGCAACCTGCCGGGTGCGGCCCCGCGCGACACCGTGAAAACAAGGCCAGAAAAGGTATTGCCAAATGAAACGATCCTTGTTCTAATGCGGGGTCAATGTCCCGCCGGGTGCCCCCGTTAAACAGGAGATTCCAGAGGCGGCGGTCGTACCGCCCGTCGCCGATCCCTGAAACAATCCGCAGACCCGGCCGCCACGGAGGTAGCGCATGACATCCGATGAAACAGTTTCCATGAACGATACCATCAACACGCTCCGGTTCCTTGCCGTTGACGCCATTGAAAAGGCCCGGTCGGGACATCCCGGACTCCCCCTGGGAGGCGCTCCCGCGGGCGCCGTGCTCTGGCTGAACCACCTGCGGCATAACCCCGTCAATCCACGCTGGCATAACCGGGATCGCTTCGTGCTGTCCGCGGGTCACGGCTCAATGCTTCTGTACGGGTTGCTTCACCTGACGGGGTACGATCTGTCGCTGGACGACCTCCGCGCCTTCCGCACGTGGAAAAGCCGGACTCCCGGGCATCCGGAATACGGGCATACGCCGGGAGTGGAAGTCACCACGGGTCCCCTGGGTCAGGGAATCGCCAATGCCGTGGGAATGGCCGTTGCCGAGGCCTTTTTGTCCGCCCGCTATAACCGTCCCGGGTATCCCCTGGTGAACCACTATACTTACGTAATCGCCGGCGACGGCGACCTCATGGAGGGAGTGTCCCGCGAGGCCTGCTCCCTGGCCGGACATCTTCGCCTGGGAAAACTCATCGTACTGTACGATGACAACAAGATATCCCTCGCCGGCACGACATCTCTCTGCTTTACCGAAGACGTGAAGCGGGGATTCGAGGCAGCCGGCTGGCAGGTACAACAGGTCGACGACGGAAATGACGTGCAGGCTCTGGACAAGGCCATCGCGGCCGCGAAGGCAGAAACGTCCCGTCCGTCTTTCATCGCCGTGCGCACTATCATCGGGTACGGTTCCCCGAAAAAACAGGGCACCTTCGGCGCCCACGGCGCCCCCCTGGGAAAAGAGGAAGTCGCGGCGGCGAAAAGCCGGCTCGGCTGGCCCGAATCGCCGGACTTTTACGTGCCCGACTCCGTCCGACGCGTGACAGCGTCGAGCCGCGACAGAGGCGCGAAGGCCGAATCGGCGTGGCGTGACCTCCTGAAGCGTTACCGGGAGGCGTTTCCCGGCGAGGCTGCCGAATTCGAACGGACCATGGAAGGACGCCTGCCCGAAGGATGGGAAACGGCCCTTCCCTCCTTCGACGACCGGAAGGATACGAAAATCGCCACCAGAAAGGCCTCGGAAGAAGTGATGCAGGCCCTTGGCGCCGTTCTTCCCGAACTGGCGGGCGGCACGGCGGATTTGAATCCGTCGACGCTCGCCTGGATAAAGGGAGGCGGCGACTTCCAGTCGCCCGATACGATACCCGCGGAAGGCGTTCAGGGTTCCGCCGGCGGTCCCTGGGGATACGAGGGCAGAAACATACATTTCGGCGTCCGTGAACACGCGATGGCCGCCATAGCCTCGGGCATGGCGCTTCACGGCGGCGTCATCCCCTTCACGGGCACTTTTTTTACTTTTTCCGACTATATGCGCCCCTCGATCCGCCTGGCGGCGCTCATGGGCATACGGGTCATTTATGTCTTTTCCCACGACAGCATCGGCGTCGGCGAAGACGGCCCCACTCACCAACCGGTTGAACAGCTCATGAGCCTGCGGTGCATGCCGAATCTTTCGGTTATCCGGCCCGCCGACGCGACGGAAACGGTCGAGGCCTGGCGGCTCGCCCTGAACCGGATTGACGGCCCCACGGCTCTCGTATTTTCCCGGCAGGGGCTTCCCGTGCTGGACCGAGGCCGCCTGGAAGGAGCCGAGGGAACCAGACGCGGCGGCTATGTACTCTGGGAATCATCCGCGAAAACGCCTGATGTTATTATCATGGGTACGGGTTCCGAGTGCGCCGCGGCGCTCGCCGCCGGAGAAGCGCTGGCCCGTGAAAACATCGCCGTTCGGGTGGTGAGCCTGCCGAGCTGGGATATTTTTGATCGCCAGCCTCAGGATTATCGCGACGCGGTGCTGCCTCCTTCCGTGAAAGCCCGAATAGCCGTCGAAGCAGGCTCCATTATCGGATGGGAACATTACCTGGGAAGCGAGGGGGTCGCCATCGGCATGGACAGTTTCGGGGCAAGCGCGCCGGCCGACGTGCTGTATGAACAATTCGGCGTGACGCCGGAAAGAATCGTCGACGAAGCGAAGACACTGGTGAAGAAAGGAAATCGGTCGTCATGAAAACGACGATGCGCCTGGCCGGTTTCGACGACTACCGGTCCCTCATCAACGACACAGTGGAAAACATCCGTAAAGAATCCATTATCGAGCGTATCCACGAAAAGGACCATGCCGTCTGGAAGCCGGAACCGAAGGAAATTACTGATCGACTGGGATGGCTCACGGCGCCCGACGATATGCGTTCGGAGGTCGGGAACATCAACCGTTTCGTCGCCGAGTGTCGTTCCGAGGGCTTCACGAGCGCCGTCCTGCTGGGCATGGGGGGATCGAGCCTCGCGCCCGAGGTATTCCGCACGACCTTCGGTTTTCGACACGATTACCTGGATCTCTCGATTCTCGACAGTACCGATCCGGGTTCGATTCTCTACCAGACAACCCGCATGAATCCTGCCCGGACGCTGGTCATTGTTTCCACCAAGTCGGGAACCACCGTGGAAACCCTGTCGCTTTTCAAATTGTTTTACAGCCTCATCGCGGACGACCGGGGCGCGACCGGTGCGGGCACCCATTTCACCGCCGTCACCGATCCCGGTTCACCTCTGGTCGGTCTCGCCGAGAAACGCGGGTTCCGCCGTGTATTCCTCAACGATCCTGATACGGGGGGCCGCTATTCGGCCCTGTCCTTTTTCGGACTCGTGCCGGCGGCCCTCTGCGGCATCGACATCTCCTACCTGCTGATCCGCGGCGCCGCGGCGGCCCGAAGTTTCGAAACAACCGGCGACATTTCCGAAACAGGCAACCCCGCCGCTTTTCTCGGCGCGCTCCTGGGGTCCCTTGCCATGGCCGGCCGCGACAAGCTCACGTTTCTCATATCGCCGCAACTGGAAAGCTTCGGCGCGTGGCTGGAACAACTCATAGCGGAAAGCCTCGGCAAGGAAGGACGCGGCATTCTTCCCGTGGTGAATGAACCGGAGGCTCCCGCCGAAACCTACGGCCGGGGCCGCCTTTTTCTGCATCTCAAACTTGCCTGGGACAGCTCGATTGACGAACGGGTCGGCGCCCTGATCCGGGCGGGACACCCGGTGATCACAGTGGAAGTCGAGGATCTCTACGAACTGGGCGGACAGTGCTTTTTCTGGGAGGCCGCGGTCGCCGTGGCGGGACACGTCATGTCGATCAACCCCTTCGATCAACCTGACGTGGAAGCCTCGAAGCATCTCACGAGACTTTTTCTCGACGAGTATCGTGAAACGGGACGATTCACGCCGGAGGCGCCGTCGCAGCAGGAAAACGGCATTACCGTCCACGGCGGCCCCGAGGGGGCGGCCACGCTCCGCGATGCCCTTGGAACGTTTCTCGGCCAGGCGCTGGAAGGCGATACGGAAGACAACCTGCTCCTGCAGGACCGGGACCGGCTGGTGGTTCACA
>JAGYOR010000128.1 GCA_018399535.1 Deltaproteobacteria bacterium
GGCGAATACCCTTGCGGGCACACGGGCCGGTATCCAGATTCAAAGACTTCACTGTGACGTTGCATACTGTTGACTCAATAACGTGCTCTGCAGACAATCAATCGCGGATTCTGGGGGCAACCTGTCCGCGGTGGTTGGAGGTCGCTGGTTGGAGGTCGCTTGACTTTTCGAAAAGAGTACCTATCATGAGGTGCACACACGGCCGTTGCCGTCGGAGGAAAATCGTGAAAGAAGAAGTCCGGAAAGCGCTGGAGGAAATCAAACCCGCCCTGCAGGCCGACGGCGGAGACGTCGAGCTCATCGACGTTACCGACGACGGCGTGGTCCTGGTCAAGTTGAAGGGCGCCTGCGCTGGCTGCCCCATGGCCGAGATGACCCTGAAAGGCGGCATCGAACAACGGCTGAAACAGGTCGTCCCCGGCGTCAAAGAGGTTGTCGGCGTCTGAAGTTTCTGAACGTGTTTCCTGAATTTTCCGAGGGACCGGGCGGATTGCTGCGACAATCGTCCGGAAACGACTGGGTGGTTGATCAATGAGCACGCCGGCGATTTATCGAGCCACAATAAGCTATATAGTACATCATTTCCCCGACAGGGAAGAACTGCTCCGGCACCTCGACATCGGCTCCGGTTCGGGAGAACTGGTACGCCTGGTTGAAGAACGTTACGACAACGTCCGGTCCGTCTGCTGTGATTACACGGACGAACTGATGCAATTGCCGGGTCGGCAGGTGGATATCATCGACCTGAATGACGCCGAGGTTCTTCCCTACGACGACGCCCGGTTCGACGCGGTCACGGCAACGGAAGTGATCGAGCACCTCGAAGATTTCCGCAAGCTGCTGCGGGAAATTCACCGGGTGCTGAGGCCGGGCGGCCTGCTGGTGCTAAGCACGCCGAATATTCTTAATCTCAATTCCCGCCTGCGCAACCTTTGGTTCGGTTTCGCCGAGCTCATGGGGCCCCTTCCGGTAAACGCCAGGAAGAAAGAAAGCTGTGCCGGTCACATCAGCCCGGTTTCACCCTTTTACATCATGCACGCCCTGCGCGAAACGGGATTCCGGAATGTCGACATGACGGTGGACCGCTACCAGCGCTCGGGCATGTTGAAACTTGCCTTCCTCTGGATTCCCTTCCTGATCATGAACACCTTCATCACGCGGCGGGAAGTGCGGAAATATAAAACCATCGACGCCTCGAACCGCGACATGGTGAAACAGATTAATTCGCTTCCCCTGCTTCTTGGACGAACGGTTATTCTGTCAGCTGTCAGGTAAATTAAAAATCAGCGAATACGATCCTTCAGGGCCATGATGCGCCGAAAAGACCGGTCAATCCGCCCGGCGTCGATCACCCCCCGCTCCAGAAGCGATGCGACGACCGCGGCGGCCCTGCGCGGAGCCTCCTCGTCATAGATGGAATTATTGGCGAACAACAGGATATCAACCCCCGCCAGGACGGCCTTTTCGACAGTTTCCTCGAAACCGTACCGGTCGCGAAGTGCCTTCATCTGGAGATCATCTGAAATGACCACGCCGTCATATCCCAGGCGGCCGCGCAGCAGGCCGTCGATGGTCGCCCGCGACAGCGTTGCCGGCAGCAGGGGATCAATCGTTTCATTGAAAAGGTGCGCCGTCATGACCATATCAGCCAGGCCTTCGTTTATAAGCGTCGCGAATGGCGCCAGTTCCTCTTCCGACCAGAGACCCGTGACGTCGACGAAACCTGCGTGCGAATCGGCGTCGGACGAGCCGTGACCTGGAAAATGTTTCAGCGTCGAAATAACGCCCTTCCGCCGAAACGTTTCGACCACGACGCGGGCCTGACGGATCACGACGGCCGGGTCCGCGGAAAAGCTCCGCTCCAGGCCGCCGATAACGGGATTCAGCGGATTGCCGTCGAGATCGACCACGGGAGCGAAGTTGACATTGATACCCGCCGCTCTCACCATGTCCGCGGTGATACCCGCCGCCGCGCGCGTCGCACCGGTATCGTCAAGGCGTCCCAGCTCACGTTGCGAGGGCGTATGCGAAAAACCGCAACGTTCCTTCAGCCGCGACACCCTGCCTCCTTCCTGGTCGATGGCGATGAACAGGGGAACCGGCGCCCGCGCCCGCAGGTCGGCCGTCAGCCGGCGTAACTGTTCCGGCGAACGGATGTTCCGCCCATACTCTCCCGTGGGCACATCATAATCAAAGAGCACAACGCCGCCGATCCGCCCGGCCTCGATGTCATCCGCGACGGCAGGCGCATCGTCCGCAACCGTCCCCCGGAAACCGACCATGATCATCTGGCCGATCTTTTCTTCCAGCGTGGCGCTGAAAGCCGCAGCCGGAACGGAACAGACACCAAGAAACAGGCAGATGACGCGTGCCGCCGCTTTTATTTTCACGGGAAATTCCTTACGTCAGGCGCAGCCGCGCCCGTTCAAGATCATCCGGGGAATTGATGTTCAGAAACATGGTCGTCTCCGGATCAAAGGAGCGGAGAACCGATTCGGGGATTTCCACGGTCCGGCATCGTTTGTAGAAAAGTCTGATTTGAAGACGTTCGTCGTCGATGAGTTTTTTTATCGCCGGCAGGCACCGGCGGGAATAGACGGCGTGAAGCGGTTGCAGGCCGTCGGCCGGCGCCGGAACCAGGACGTCGCAATCAGCTGAGTTTTCCATCATCCACGTGATAAATGATCTTTTCAGAAAGGGCATGTCGCATGCCGCCGCAAAAACCCGATCGGACCGCGCGAAAAAGAGCCCCGTATAAATGCCTCCAAGGGCGCCCTTGCCGGGAATGATGTCCGTGACGATAGTCACGTCCAGGTCGAGGTAGTCGGACGGCTCGTTGGTCACCAGGATGACCTCGTCAAAGAGGTCTCTAAAAAGGGCGATAGTCCGATCAACCAGGCGCACGCCACCGATCTCGGCGAACGCCTTGTTCTCTCCCATTCTGCGGCTCTTCCCGCCTGCAAGAATAATCCCCGTCATGACCGCCCCCGCTTCTGTCAGATACAATGCCCCAGGATTTCCTCGATGACGGGAGCTGTATAGTCCCGAAGTCCCCAGACTTCCGCCAGGACGGCCGCGTTCGCGGCTATCTTTTCCAGATCCGACTCCGGAATGCCCGCTTCTTTCAGTGACACGGGGCTTCCGATCGACGCGAACCATTTTTTCAGCTCTTCTATGCCCCGCAGCGCGGCCTGCCTGTCGTCTTTCTCGTCAATGCCGAAAACACGGCGGGCGAAAAGGGCAAGTTTTACTTCCTTCTCCGGGAGGGCGTACCGCATCCACGCCGGAAGAACAATGGAGAGTCCCGCTCCGTGGGCTATGTCGTAAATGGCGCTGAGCGGGTGTTCCAGCATGTGGGCCGGAAGGCTGAAGGAACCGACCCCCGCCGTGGTGAGCCCGTTGAAGGCGAGTGTGGTCGCCCACATGATGGAGGCACGGGCGTCATAATCACGGGGATTCTCAAGAATCACGCCGATGTCTTCCATGATCACCTTGGTCAGGGTCTCCACCAGCCCGTCCTGAAGGGGGCTGATCACTTCTTTCGCGTTGAAATATCCTTCCAGCATGTGGGTGATCGCATCGACGGCGCTGTAGGCGCTGTAGGCTGCATCGAGACTGAACTGCACCGTGGGATCAAGAATGGATATTTTCGGTTGAATATGGGGCGACCGGAAACTGAATTTCTGCGCTTCTTCTTCGCGGGTAATGACCGCGGCGGCGTTCATTTCCGAGGCGCTCGCCGAAACGGTAAGCACCGTCAGAACGGGCAGGGCCTTCTGTATGACGGCCCGCCGGGTGAAAAAATCCCACACGTCGCAGTCGGCGTAAAAACCCGCGGCAATGGTCTTGGCCTCATCGATGACGCTGCCGCCGCCGACGGCAAGCACCACGTCCACGTTTTCGCGCCGTGCCGTGTCGATCCCTCTTCGCGCGTGGGACAAAACCGGGTTGGCCTTGACGCCGGAAAATTCCACCACCTCGAGATCAGCTTTTTCGAGCGACCCGGCAACCTGATCGTAAACGCCGTTTTTCTTGATGCTCCCCATGCCGTAGACAAGCAGCACCTTGCGGCCGAATTGCTTTACCTCGCCACCGATCCTGGCGATCTGTCCCTCGCCGAAAATAATTTTCGTGGGATTTTCATAGACAAAATTTTTCATGATCCGCTCCTCCATCGGTCCCGCGGTATTTCGCTCCCTCTTTACGTGGCTATACACAAGGTAGAAGTGCGCGTCAACCGCCGCCCGGTCGATCCTGCCGCTCCGCTTCCACTCCGTCGAGTCCGCTCACAAAATTTTTGATCTCGTCACGCACCCGGCGGTAATGAACCATCGCCCCTTCCTCGTCCACGGCGCTTCGGGCGAGCCGCGGCGGATCGTCGAACCCGCGGTGCAGCATCTTTGTGGACCCGGGAAAAACGGGACAATTCTCGCGGGCGTCGCCGCAAAGCGTTACTACCAGATCCCAGTCCTTCACGGGAAGGTCGTCGATCGTCTTTGACCGCTTCCCCGATATATCGATTCCCGCCTCGGCCATGGCGGTCACGGCCCGCGGATCAAGCACTTTCGCCATTACGCCGGCGGAATACGCCTCGAACAGGTCGCCCCTGAGATGATTGGTCCAGGCCTCGGCCATCTGGCTCCGGCAGGAATTGCCCGTACAGAGAAACAGGATGTTCCGCTTTCCCGGCATCGGTCAGCCGTCCTTCAACCAGGTCTTCACGTCATCTTTCGCGGGAATAGCGCCAACCGATTTAACCGTGCCGTCAACCACAACCGCCGGTGTTCCGAAAACTCCGTATGAAGCGATCTCCATCGCGTCGGTCACTTTTTCCACCGACGCCGTCACGCCTGTTTCGCCGACGGCTTCTTTAACAACCGCTTCCACGGCATGGCACTTTTTACATCCCGGTCCCAATATTTTGATATTCATACTGTTCCTCCTGTCTCAATTTTTTTACGACACGATTGTTCCGTAAAGCACGCCCGCCAGGGTCGACATGATCACCACGACCGCGACGTATACCGCCGTTT
>JAGYOR010000129.1 GCA_018399535.1 Deltaproteobacteria bacterium
TTGTAAGACCTTTGAAGAACCTTACGAAATCAGTACTGTCGTCATACCGGCGAATACCCTTGCGGGCACACGGGCCGGTATCCAGATTCAAAGACCTCACTGTGACGTTCCTTACTGATGACTCGATATCGTGCTCTACAGAAAATCAATCGCGGATTTTGGGCTGCTCAACGCGTTCCGGCTATGCCGGTTTCACTTTTTGTTCAATCAGCACTTCTTTATTGAAAGTTATGTTCAACGGCGTATACTCCATTCCACCAGGCAGCAGTCGCCCCCTCTTTCTTCAATGTGCCGATATTATTCTTTATTAATCCATTCTGGTTTTGTGACGGCAACCTGGCATGTACTTTGCTCAACTGGACGACACACGGTGAATCGTGTATGCTTCCTTTGAAGCGGGTAACCCACGACCATATAAAAAACCTGCATGGGAGAAAGAAAGGAGATACAGGAATGAAACGCAACCATCAGAAATTGTTCTTTGGATTGGCGGCAGCAGTGATCCTCGTGATGGCAACATCACCCGTCGCTTTCGCGGCCGATATATTGCCGTCGGACGGTGCACCTTACACCAAGGCCATCGTCGCCGTCGGCGCCATGCTTGCGGCGGGCATAGCCATCGGGTTCGGCGCCATCGGGTCCGGTCTCGGTATCGGTAACGCGGCAAGCGGTGCCTGCAGCGCCGTCGGAAGAAATCCCGGCGTCCAGGGAAAAATCCTCATCACGATGCTCGTTGGTATGGCCATGGGCGAATCCGTCGCCATTTACGCCCTCGTTGTGTCCCTCGTGCTGCTGTTCGCGAACCCTTTCACGAGAATCTTTTTCGGCTGATAAAAAGGGTGCGTTAAACCGGCACGTCGCCAGAACACAACGAGGTAGGGGGAGATCACAATGACAAAAAATGAAAATGGTAAGCAGTTTTTCACAGTATCGAGACTTTTTTTCCTGCTTATCGTCATCCCCTTGGTATTAATGGCTTTTTTTATCGCCAACAGCATTTTACAGTTAGGGGACACGTCAAAGATAAGGACCATCTCGGCCCTCGACGAAAAATTCCAGCAAACCCTGGAGGCCCGGGCCGTATCAACGGCCGATAACGTCGCCGATTTTCTGCGGCAGGTTGAAAAGGACACGCTGGTTGCCACGATTATTCCCGAGACTCCCGAAGCTTATCAGGAGTTCGTCGACAAGAACCGCCAGGCTCTTCCAGTGAAGAGAAACGGAACGGTTTCAAAAGTTCTCGTTCCTCTTTACAAGGAAATGGCTCTCGTCGACCGTGAGGGAAACGAACTGGTAAAAATCGTCGACGGGGAGGTGGTTCCCGAATCCGAGCTGGTGAATGTCAGCGATCCCGCCAATACCACCTACAAATCGGAAGAGTACTTCTCGCTTGTCCAGAAGCTTGACAAGGCGGAGGTGTACATGTCGCCCGTTACCGGGTGGTACGTGGACCGCGATTCTTTCGAGGCGGGTAAACGGTTTGAAGGGATCGTTCGCGTCGCCACGCCGCTCTTTGATCAGCAGGGATTTTCGGGGCTGGTAACTCTGGCTCTTGATGCGCGACACCTGGCAAAATTCACGGACAACATCATTCCCACGGAAACGGCGCTCGTCTACGAGGCCGACGCGTCGACGGGAAATTACGCTTACATGGTTGATTATAGAGGTTTCGTTATTTCCCATCCCATTGATTCCCACGTCGCGGGGCTCTATCCGGACGGTACACCCGTCCCGCCGATCACGAAGGAAACAATGGATGAAATGAACAGCCGGGGCGAGGAAGTGCTGAATATTCCGCTCATGGGCTTTATTGATCCTGAATTGCCCGCCATCGCGGAAGACACGTCGGCAGGAAATTCCGGAATCAAGGTGTACACCTTTGCGGGTCACCAGAAAATCGTCGCCTATGCGCCCATCAGCTATACCTCGCGGATGTTTCCCGAACCGGGCGGCTTCGGCTGGGTAGCGCTGACGGTTAACGTTGACAAGTTCAACGAAGAAACCATCGCGGCTGCCAAGAAAATCGATGAAGAGGCACGCGCCTGGATGACGACGGCTATTCTTGTCATTGTCATCGCCATTGTGCTGCTCTTCCTCATTTCCTGGATTCTCGCGCGGGGCATCACCCGTTCGATCGAAGCGGAAGTGCCCGAGGAATCGCTGAATCCACCCGACTACGACGATGACGATGACTAACGGGAGTCCGGACTTATAAAAAAACGGGCCGGGAACAAACGTTCCCGGTCCGTTTTTTATCATCTTTCTCTTTATCACGGTGGTGGACGAGCTTTCCCGTCAACGACCGCCGAGAAGCTCCCGCACCGCCTTCGACAACGCCTGAACATCAAAAGGTTTCTGAATGAAGCCGGTGTGATTGTGGTCGACAATTTTCACGGCCTCTCCGTCAAGACTGTGCCCGCTTGCAAGGAGCACTCTGACCGTCGTAGAGATTTCTCTAATTTTTTCATACACGGCTGTGCCGCTCATACCGGGCATGATCATGTCAAGCACGATCAAGTCTATCGCCAGGGGATCGCGTCGCAGTATGTCAAGCGCCTCTCTTCCGTGTGCGGCAGTGACAACCTTGTAGCCCAGCGTCCGCAGAAATTCGCTTCCCACGTCGAGCACCATCGGTTCGTCGTCGACAATCATTACCCGCTCGGTCCCACGAAGAATACGAGGGACGTCACCGTGTTCGTGTTCCAGGTTTATCTTATCCACCGAAGCCGGCAGGAATACGTGTAACACCGTACCCCGTGCCGGTTCCGTGTCGACGGTGATCCATCCCCCGTGGTTTCTTACGATGCCGTAGGCGGACGCAAGTCCCAGGCCGCCCGACCGCCCGCGATCCAGGGTCCGGGTGCTGAAAAAAGGTTCAAATATATGTTCTTTTGTCGCCGTGTCCATTCCCGTACCGCTGTCTTCTATGGATATACTTACATAGGGTCCCGCGGGCGCCGCCTGGTCGCCTTCATGATCAACATTTTTCATGGTGATCGTAATATCGCCGCCGCCCGGCATTGCCTGCCCGGCGTTTACCAGAATATTCAAAACAACCTGCTCGATCTGCCCCTGGTCAACTTCGGAATGATAAAAATTATTCTCGTACTTCCGATGAATATGAATGTCTTTCCTGGTATTTTCAAACATGCGCACAACCCTGTCAACCAGGACCGCCAGGTCCGTCGGCACGGTCTCGTACTTTCCGCCTCTGGCGAATCCCAACAACTGCGAGGTCAGTTTGGCGCCCACCCTGACATGTTCCTCGATTTTCTTGAGTCTCGCGTAATGTGGATGAACCGTCTCAAGGTCCATGAGCACGAGCGAGGCGTTTCCCTGGATCCCCATAAGCAGGTTGTTGAAATTGTGCGCTATGCCGCCCGCCAGCGTTCCGATGGCTTCAAGCTTCTGGGCCTCGATGATCTGTTTCTCGAGTTTTTTGTATTCCGTTATGTCGCTGAACGAAGCGAGGGTGGATCTCGTGCCGCGAATCCAGCTGATACTGACGTCAACATCCCGGGGGTCACCGGATTTTGTTACCAGGGACACTGATATGTTGCGAATCCTGATCGCGGGATCTTTGACGTAGCGGGCGATTTCCTCTTCAAGTCGTTTGTGATGGTCGGAATGAATAAAATCCCGCCAGGTCATGTTGCCTTCGATCTCAGCGCGAGGGTAGCCCGACAAGGTTTCAAATTCCGCGTTGGCATACGTGATAACGTCATGTTCAACAACGATAAGAGCGGTCCCCGCGTTTTCCAGTATAGTACGGTATCGTTTTTCGCTCGCGGCCAGGGCGTGTTCGGTCCGTTTCTTCTCCGTTATATCCCGCACGACGCCCCTGAAACCGGTCGGCTCCCCTGAAGCATTCCGCATGAGTGATGCGGAAAGTTCATGAACCATGCGGGTACCGTCTCCGGCTGTCACCTCGTATTCCCTGTGAATCCTCGGCGTCCCCGTTTTGTAAAGTTCTTCAAATTCCCGTTGCATGGCGTCCGCCGCATCGGGCGTCATGTAATCACGGTAGGTCATTCGGAAATATTTGTCCCTGCTGACGTTGTACATACGCGGGACAACATCGTTGCAAAACGTGGGATTCCCCGCCAGGTCGATCTCGAAATAGCCCTCCTCGATGCTTTCCAGTACTGACCGGTGTTTTTCCTGCGCCTCGTGCAGTTTTCTTTCAGCCTCGACACGGCAGGTGATATCGCGGAGCACGACCAGGACGGCGGAAGAATCGTTGTAGGAAATCAGGTCGCCCAATCCCTCGATCCACACCTCCTTCCCGTCTCGCCCGAATCCCTTGTACTGCTGAAGGTATCCCCCCCTGCCGCGGCGAACCGCTTCGAAATCGCTCTTGATGGCGGCGACGGCTTCGCGGCTGAAACGCTGCACAAGCGGCGACCGGTTCCCTTCACCAGTGTCATTGAACCCGAACATATTCCGGGCCGCCGGATTCGCGAACAAAAGGCGGTTGTTCTCATCAAAAATCATGACCGCGTCAAGGATACCCTCCATGATGCTGCGGTGACGGTTTTCAGTGGTTGCGCGCGCCCTTTCGTCGTCCGCGCGGTCAAGGAAAACTGCAGCATGATCGATCAGAAACGCAGTTACCTCCGTTTCGACTGCCGACAGTTCTTTTCGTGTCATGATAATCGCGGCGCCGAGGTTCCGCTCCCGGTTCACCAGCGGAAACGCGTACACAAAGGGAGGGGGATTTCCGCCGTCGACGGGAACCTGCGTCAAACCGGATGGAAACAGTTCTTCCGCCGGCCACGTGAACAGGACCGGCGATCTGCTCGAAGGTATTTCCGGAAAAGGATTATTTATGGCTGGCGGCGGACTGTTTCCGCCGACATCCGGACAGAAAGCGGCGGCGGGATCGCCCTCTCCCGCCGCCGCTTTTACTTCCAGTGTTTCCGCACCGTCGCGGCGGAGCGCGACTGCTACTGTTGTCTTTTTATCGAAATATTTCTTCAGGCAATGAACCGTGCATCGGCATATCCCGTCACAGTCC
>JAGYOR010000013.1 GCA_018399535.1 Deltaproteobacteria bacterium
GACAACTTCTTCCGTCCCGGCTCCACGTCGAAAGAAAATATTTTCCAGGAAGGATCGCCCGGCATGTTCATTTCCGGCGGTTTCGATGTACCCTGTCGTCTCCTGTTCACCCGATGGCCGGTCATTCGCCCGGTCGTCGGCAATGCGGCCGGTTCCCGCGGCACAACCCCAGAGAAACAGGATGCCTGCCACGGCAGCAATGGTACACCTTATTCTTCGTCGCCTGTTCATAGCTTCCCTCTGTCGTTACGTCATTCGATTTTCAGGGTGGTGCGTTCCGCCTGCGCGGCGTCCGTACCGTCCTCTCTATATTCTTCTATTATGACCCGATCGGTCAAAATATCCACGACGCGGCCGTTGTTCATGCCTACCGCCGTTCCCTCGTACAGGTCGTGCGCGGTACCCCCGGCATCTTCCACAACAGCGAGTTTTTCGCCGCCTCCTATAACGATGCCCGCCAACCGGAGCTCCTTGACAGTCAATCGTTCAAGGGGCGTGCGAAATTCCGGCTCCGCCGGCCGCGTATCCCCTTTCGCCTCCGTGACGGCGCCTGCAGCCTCGGGTTCTTCTTCCCGCGGCGGTTCCACGAATGGTACGAAGGGATCGACGCTGATAGAACGGACGCGAACGTCGGTCGTGCTTTTCAACCCGTCCGTCTCTCCCCGGGTCCAGGCCGGCGACAGCAGAACAAGCGCGACCAGAACCGTCAGAACGGCGCGGAATACCGACCTGCACCCGCATTCGCATCTTACGCCGTCCGTTTTTTCAGGGGCTCTCGTTTGCTTTCTCATTGCTTACATCCAGGAACATGTAGGTTTTCATCAGGCATTCGGCCTTCAGAATAATGGGCGGAACGGCGTCTTTTTCTGCCGGACCCCGAATCATCGCTTCCGCCACGTTGACGATCCGGGGAAGCTCTGCCACGTCTTCAAAAAATGCCGCTATATCCCGGAATCCTCCGCTGACGGAGATCCTGACGGGGAGTTCGGCGTAAAACTCCCGCGAGACCTGCGGCAGTGGTTCAAAGAGCAGAATCTCCAGATTTTCACTCATGGCCGCCCCGGCCACCGAATTCAGCAGAGTCGGAATATCTTTCTTTTCCGGTAGTTTCGCCAGGGCGATGTTCAGGTTTTCGTTCAGTTCCTTGATCTCCCGCCGATGTTGCTCGATTTGCCGGGCCACCACCCGCCGCTGAGCAATCTGGGTCTCCAGGGTGGCAAGGTTGTCGGTCAGCGTTTGTTTTTTTGACAGGGCGGTCTGAAGAAAGAACATATAATAAAAATAACCCAGCAACAGGACGACGCCGACACCGAGTAAAATTTTATACCTGGTGGGCAGTTTCTTGATGTCGTCGGCGGTTATGGCCATTGATCACCTTCGGTATAATGTTCCGGAAAGCTTGAACGCCTTCAGCTCTTTGCCGGCATACTCTATATGATGGATACCCACGAGATCCACCGATTCGGTCTCCGGTGATGCTTCCAGCCTCGACATGAAATCGGCGATGGTCAGGCTGTCCTTGGCGATACCCTCGACGCCAAGCGTACCGTCCCGCTTTGAAAGAAGGGTCAGCCACAGTTCGCCCTCGGGAACGGTGTTGGAAAACTCCACGAGAAGCTTGTATCCCTCGTCCCGGTTTTTTTCCAGGCTGTTGATGACCTCGAGTTTTTTTTCCACCAGTTCCTTGTCCTGGCGGTATTTTTCTATGTCGCCGGTGATCTTTTTCAGACGTTCAAGGTCCGCGCGCGATGAGGCAACTTGCTTTTCCAGGACGGACACCGACATGGTCATGTACGTATGAAACAGGACCACCACGAGCACCAGCACAACGAAGACGGAGGCGGCGGCTATAATCTGCCTCCTGGCCTGCATCTTCCGCATCTCTTCGCGGTAGGGAATCAGGTTGACTCGGATCATAGGTCGTCGGACCTCCGGAGTGCGAGCCCCGCCGCGATGGGCGCCACGTCGGCCATTTCTCTCATGATATCGGGAGGATGAGATTTCTTGTCACAGTTCACCGCCTTGAAGGGATCGAAATGTTCCACGTCGCAGCGCAACCGTTGTGAAAGCGCTTCCTTTATGCCGGGAATGCGCGAACCCCCCCCGCTGATGAGCACCTTGTTGAGAAATATCATGCCCACGGATGATATGAAAAAATCAATGGAACGCTCGATTTCGGCGAATATGGGATCGGCCAGGATCAGCAGACTCTGCTCCTGTCCGTATTCACCCGGCTCGGCCGCGTTTTCCTCTTGAGCCCGCTCGATCTTCCAGGTTTCCGCTTCCTCGAAGGAGATACCCCGTTCCGCCTGGATTGCCTCGGTGATAACGTCGCCCCCCATGAGCACGTTCCGCGTGAAAACCGACTGGCCGCCCTTGACGATATTGATATTGGTTATGCCGGCGCCGATATGAACCAGTCCCACCACGTCATCGTCGGAGAATTCATAATTTTCTTCGTATGCCGTCTCCAGGGCGAAGGAATCCACGTCCATGAGAACGAGCCGCAGGCCGGCGCTTTCGACCGCGCTGCGGTATTCCGCGATAATATCCTTCTTCGCCGCCGCTATGATGACATCGATCATCTGGGGGTTGTTGTCGCTGACGCCGAGCACGTGAATATCGAAGTACACGTTTTCCACCCTGTCGATGGGCATGTACTCGCCTGCTTCGTCAATGACGAGCTGACGGATTTCATCTTCTTCCATGTCCTTGAAACTGACCTTGTTGACGAGTACGGAAAACCCGGAAAGGGCTGTAGCAGCAAGTTTGGCGGAACTGCCGGATATTTTGAGCAGCTCCTTGACGGCCCGCGTCACGGCGGCGCCGTCGGTCATGAGCCCTTTCGAGATGACGCCCCGCTCGATGGGTACCTGCGCGCAGGCGACAAGCTCGAGGCCACTGGACGTCTCGGCTATTTCAACCAGTTTCAGGGCGGTTGATCCGATATCGATGCCTACGATGTTTTTCTTCCCCGGGAGAAAGCCGGATAGCCCTTTTTTCACTGTAATACGAGATCCTCTCCTGTTGTCACTGCTCTCTGAACCGGTACACGATCTCGTCGTCCCTGATCATACCCAGTTCTCGCCTGGCTATCATTTCGATGTAATCGAAATCACTTCTGAGTAGAAGAATCTCTTTACGCAGCCGCTCGTTCTCCCGGTCAATCCGCTTGTTCTCGATCTGCAGGGATTCGAGTTTCCGTCCGCTCTCACGAAAACCCACAAAGCCCTTGTCACTGAAAACAATCAGGCAGACAAGGACCAGGAAAACCACGGTGAAAAGCCTTCCCGTTTTCATGAGACAATTACTCCGCGCCGACGGTTGTATTCTTATCCCGATGTCGGCCGGGACTGCCCGGTGTAGAGTGACCGTTGCGGCTCACTCAGCAAAAATTCGCCTTTCTCGATCCATTCCTTAAGAACATGACAGATTTCAAGGGCTTTATAGTAACTGGACATGGGCGCCGTGTCAATTGTTTTTCCATTGAGTTCAATGGTGCCGCTGCGAAGTTGTTTATAATTTACTTCGCCGATACTCGGCGCTGCACCACTGGGGTAATCGACGCCGTAATCATAGACCTGCGCATAGATATCTTCGTCTCTGACGGCGACGGCTCGGGCGATATCCTCGTTGAGGAGAGGAATGGGAATACCGATGCCCACGAAGAGCGACGTGCCGTAGCCGAGAACGCTGGCGCCCACCAGCCACTGGGGACTCATTTCTTTAAGATTGCCGATTACCGCGAGCGTCCCGGCGCCTTCCCGCGGCACGCCGTTTTCGCCCCGCAGGACATCCGTTTCATGCTGGGTTCCGTTCCAGACAACGCAGCCGCGCGCTCCTCCCAGGAATATCGACGTACCGACGCCGACAGTTTTGAAATAGGGATCGTTGAGCAGCGGGCTCAACTGGCCCGACGTGGAGTAGGTGGCGTTCGCCATGAGGGGACGCAGGACGCCCATGTAGGTATAGATGGTGCGGTCCGACATGTTAACGGCGCAGTTGTAGTTCTGGTAAGCGTTGCGGGGATTGAAAAGCGTGGCGTTCCTCAGGTCCTGCAGGGTGATGCTTTTGTCGAATTTTCTCGCCGGGTAGCAGTCAGTCCCGTATCCTTCAAGATGCAGCTTCACCATGTTGCCCGCGACCAGGTCCTGTATGACATGACCGCCGCCGTAGTTGAATTCTCCCGGATGTATGCTGTTGAGGGGATCGTCTTCCACGACGGACGCCGCTCCCAGGTAGCAATCGACCGCCGCGATTCCGCCGTAGGCGGGGACATCGTTGAGCCATACACGGGAAGCCTTTATTTTAGGCGCCGTGTGCCCGAAATTGAGAAAGACCCCGGACGAACACATGATGCCGAATGTACCTGTCGTCACCACGTCCACGGTCCGGGCCGCCTCGACATCGCCCTTGCGTTCAACGATATCGATGATTTCCTCGGCAGTCGCCACCACGGCGGTGCCTTCCTTTATTTTCCTGTTTATCTCCTGGTAGGTTTTCGACACCTTGTAACGTTTCATGGCGGATCCCTCTTCAACGTTTCTCCGTCTCGGGTTGTGGATATGCCAAAGAAAGAAAAAACGCAACCCCCGTGACTGGAGAAATCACAGGCCCGCCGAACGCCCCGGCAACCCGTCGTTCACACGCCCGTGTGTCCGAATCCGCCTTCACCGCGGGACGTGACATCCAGCATGTCTATCTCCCGCCAGGCGACACGGCTGACTCGGTGGACCACCATCTGGGCGATCCGGTCGCCCCGCCGAATGGGGAATGGTCGATCGCCTAAATTCACCATGACGATTCGAATCTCGCCGCGGTAATCGGCATCGACTGTTCCGGGCGTGTTGAGAAGGGTCACGCCGTGTTCAAGAGCCAGCCCGCTCCGCGGCCTGATCTGCGCCTCGTACCCGCGGGGCAGCGCCACGGCGATGCCGGTGGGAACGAGTTTCCGTTCTCCCGGCAGCAGCAGCTCTTTCCCCTCAACTGCGGCGTAAAGATCCATACCCGCCGCATCGTCCGACATGTATCGCGGCAGCGGGATATCCCCCGTCTTGCCGATTCTGCGAACCGCAACGGGAACCGGTCGCTCCGGCATAGAACAATCCCTTCTCCGGCCCGCCGGATTCGTTATGCGCCTTCTTCGAGGGCGTCTTTCCTGCTTAACCGAATTTTGCCGTTCTTATCTATATCGATGACCTTGACAGGAACCGTTTCTCCTTCCTGCAACACGTCCGTCACCTTGGTCACGCGCCTGTTTTCAAGCTGCGAGATATGAACAAGACCGTCGAGGCCCGGAAGTATTTCAACAAACGCGCCGAAATCGACGATTTTCTTGACCGTTCCCGTGTAAATCTTGCCTATTTCAGCCTCCTCGGTCAGCGCCCGTATCATGGCAATGGCACGCTCCGATGCTTCCTGCTCGCTCGACGCGATGGTGACGGTCCCGTCATCCTCGACATCGACAGAACAACCGGTTTCGCTGATAATGTGGCGGATATTTTTTCCACCCGTTCCGATGACGTCACGAATGCGCTCGGGATTGATGGTAATGGTGGTAATACGGGGCGCGTACCGGGACATTTCTGATCTCGGAGATGCAATGGTTTTTTCCATGATATCGAGAATATGGAATCTCCCTTCGCGCGCCTGCAGGAGCGCCTTTCGAAGAATATCTTCAGTTATGCCGTCAATCTTGATATCCATCTGCATCGCCGTGACGCCCTTGCGGGTGCCGCAAACCTTGAAGTCCATGTCGCCGGCGTGATCTTCATCGCCCAGAATATCGGAAAGAATGGCCACCTTGTCTCCTTCCTTGAGCAGACCCATGGCGATGCCGGCCACGACGCTCTTGATCGGAACACCACCGTCGAGCAGCGAGAGGGATCCTCCGCAGACGGTCGCCATGGATGACGAACCGTTCGACGACAGGATTTCCGAAACAATGCGAATCGTGTAAGGAAAATCTTCCGGTGACGGCATAACCGGGACAAGGGCCCGCCGGGCAAGCACGCCGTGGCCGATCTCCCGGCGACCCGGTCCGCGCAGGAATTTTGCTTCACCCACGCAGTAGGGCGGGAAATTGTAGTGCAGCATGAACCTGCGGAATTCCTCGCCTCCGATCCAGTCAAGGCGCTGTTCGTCCGACGATGTTCCCAGTGTCATGATGGAAAGGGCTTGCGTCTCTCCTCGGGTGAAAATAGCCGATCCGTGTGTCCTGGGCAAAACGCCCACTTCACAGGTAATGGGACGTATATCCCGTGGAGAACGTTTGTCGATCCTCGTATTCTCATTGAGAATCATGCCCCGAAGAATCGATCGCTCGATTCCGTCGAGTATGGTATCCACCTGCGAAGCAATCGCCGCATCATCCCCTGCCAGTTCTTCCTGTACCTCCCGGCGGGTTTCCCTGATGGCTTCGTAACGCTCGAGTTTTGCTGTGATCTGGTAGGCCGACGCAAGTTTTTCCTGCGCCCGCTCTGTCACCGACCGGGACAGTTCGTCATCAATCTCGACGGTTTCGACGGCCTGCTTTGCTCTTCCCAGCGCCTCCCGGATTTTGTCCTGCAGTTCGATGACCGGAGGCAAGGAGGCAAGACCGAAATTGATGGCTTCCACGACGGAATCTTCGTCGGCTTCGCTGGCGCCGCCTTCCACCATGACGAGGTTTACGTCGAATGCGCCCTCGTCACCGTCGCGCGGCACCTTTCGTCCCACCAGGAACAGGTCGAGATCGCTCTCATCCAGGTCCTCCATCGTGGGATTGCAAATCAGTTTTCCGTCACGCCTGGCCACGCGGACACCCGCAATGGGCCCGTTGAAGGGAATGTCGGAAACACCGAGCGCAGCCGACGTACCCAGCATTGCGGCAATGTCGGAACCGCAGTCGCTGTCGTAGGAAAGCACCGTGGCTATCACCTGGGTCTCGTTATGCCATCCTTTCGGAAACAGTGGCCGGATGGATCTGTCAATGAATCGAGAGGTAAGGGTTTCTTTTTCGTTGGGACGTCCTTCGCGCTTAAAAAATCCTCCTGGAATCTTCCCGGCCGCGGACGTCATTTCCTGGTAATCAACGGTAAGAGGAAGAAAATCGATGCCTTCACGCCTGCTCTTCTGCCAGACGGCGGTGACCAGAACAATCGTATCCCCGTAGCGCACGTAGGCGCTTCCATTCGCCTGCGCCGCCACGTAGTCTGTCCTGATTGATATTTCTTTTCCTGCAAATTCCGCAGAATATACGGTGCTCATAGTCGTTCATACCTCCTTAAGGCAGTTGCGGTCATCGTCTCAATCCGAGTCGTTGAATAATGTCACGATAGCGGTCTATCTCTGTTTTTTTGAGATAATCAAGTAATCTCCGCCTCTTGCCGACAAGTTTCAAAAGCCCCCGTCGGGAATGATGATCTTTTTTGTGTACTTTGAAATGTTCGGTCAGGTACTCGATGCGGGCACTGAGCAGTGCGATCTGTACCTCAGGCGAACCCGTATCGTTTTCGTGCTTTTTGAACGTTTCGATGATGTCTTTTTTTCTCTCTTCGTCTAACACTGCCCTTACTCCTCTCTTCGCATATCACTCATCAATACCGCTTAATTTTCCCCGTTAAACACGCGAACAAGCCTGAGAACCTGTTCCGTGTCTCCTGCTGCCGCGAACTCCCCCGGCGAAAGAAGCACGCGGGCGACGGCGACGATCTCGTCATTTTCGGCCGTCAACCGCACCAATTCCCCCCGTTGGACCTCGGGAAACGCGGCACCCTCGAAAAACCCCCGTGTCGGTTGCCGACCGTCCCTGATTTTTCTTGCCGAATCCCGGTCGACGGGAACAGCCGCATATTCCCCCATAAGATTCTTGAGAGGAATGACTATATTTCTGACGAGCGTTGAATCCGCGGCAACAGCGACACTGTCAAGGGACAGCGCGTCTTCTTCCCGAAAAGCGCCGCTTCTCGTTCTCCTGAGACCGGTAAGCACCGCCCCGCAGCCGAGCCGCTCGCCTATGTCGTCGCAGAGTGCCCGTATATATGTTCCCTTCGAGGACAGTACCCGGAACGTCGCCGAAGGAAACGAAAACGATTCTATTTCTATTTCGTGGATCGTTACTTCTTTCTCCGGCGTATCGACGCCGACACCCTGCCGCGCCCATCGGTAATAAGGACGTCCCCGGTATTTGGCCGCCGAATACCGCGGCACCTTCTGCCGTATCGTTCCCAGAAAAGATTGCGCCGCAGCCTCCACGTCGGATCGTGTAATACCCCGCGGGTCCCGCCTCATAACAACGGCCCCTGTTATATCCTGCGTATCTGTTGCAACACCCAGCTCCATGACGGCACGATATTCCTTGTCATCCCCGGCAAGAAAAGCAGCCGCTTTCGTCGCCTCGTTAAGGCACAGCGGCAAAACACCCGTTGCGAGAGGATCCAGTGTCCCCGTATGGCCGATTTTGCGTACTCTCAGTGCTCTTCGAACCTTTCGGACAACATCGAAGGACGTACATCCCGCGGGCTTATCCACAACGATCACACCATGCAATTCTTTGGAACCGGCTGCGTTATCATCCCGCGCTCGGCCGGTCATGCTTATAACTCCGTTTCCCTGAGGATACCATCAACGGCGGCAAGAATCTGCTCCTGAACGTCCTTAATGTTTCCCTGCATCCTGCAGGCTGATGCGTTCCGGTGTCCTCCGCCGCCGAAGGTTTTCGCCACCTGTTCCACGTTGGCGTTACCCTTGGAACGCAAGCTGATCTTGTAGGTGCCGTCGGGCATTTCGTAATAAAACACCGCCACTTGCACGTCCCGAACGGAGCGGACCATATCCACCAGCCCTTCGGTATGCTCCGGCAGGGCATCTTCTTCTTTCATAATACGCTGATCCAGGACTATGGAACCAACCTCGCCGCCACGACTGATGTTCAGCGTCTCAATGGCCCGGCTCATCAATCTGAGCCTGACCAGCGGCCTTGTTTCGTATACCTGTTCAGCCACCGCCCGCGGATCTGCTCCGGCCTCGACCAGCCGCGCCGCCAGCATAAACGTTTTACTCGTCGTGTTTGAATAACGGAAGGACCCCGTATCGGTCACGACGGCCGTATAAATATTGACGGCAATGTCTCGTGTCAACTCCACTCCGAGTTTGTCGATAAGATCGACCAGTATTTCCCCCGTGGAACTCGCCTTCGTATCAACAAGGGAAAGCGGAATGGTCCCGTCGTTCGAAAGATGGTGGTCTATAACGATCAGCGTCTCGATCGAACCGATGCGGTCGGCTTCGTCACCCACCCTGGACAGTTCACTGCAATCGAGCAGGAGGGCCGTATCGAAACGCCCAACCGAACCAAGAGTATGTACCACCGCCTCCGAACCCGGTAAAAACCGGTACATATCGGGAATTTTATCCTGGTTAAAAACAACCACCTCTTTTCCAAGGCTTTTCAGCACATGATAAAAGGCGACGCTGGATCCCAGCGCATCTCCATCGGGTCGCACATGCGATACCAGGAGGAGCGTTTTCGCGGAGCGGACGGCGTCAGCTATTCTGCCCAGCATCGCCGGCATCCTCCTCTTCCTGAATTTCGGCGAGCAACCGCTCGATGCGATCTCCGTAGTCGAAAGACGCGTCGAAGGAAAATTCGATCTCCGGCACGTAGCGAAGCTTGAGATTCTTCCCCAGCTCACGCTTTAAAAATCCAGAGGCCCGCTGCAGACCGCCGACTGTTTCATCGGCACACCCTTCCTCGCCCAGACGAACGAAAAACACCCTGGCAAACCGCAGATCATCGGACACCTTAACGCCCGTGATGGTCACGCGCTGTATCGCAGGATCAGCCACATCACGGATCAGCAACCTGGAAAGCTCGGCCTTTATGAGATCTCCCACTCTGTCGGCTCTCCTATGACTCATCGAATTTGCCTTCCTGCAGGTACTGGTCGCCTCCAATAACCGAGAGATTGATCATTTCCATCTTCGCGTCGATGATATCCGCCAGGCGCAATGAATCCACGCACTTCATGACCGCGCTCATCGTCGCGTCTATATGGCCGCGGTCGTTGCCCACAATGGCAAAACCCAGGGTGCATCGCTTCCAGGCGTCGTTTTCTCCCACTTCGGCCATCGAAACATTGAAACTATGCCGGACCCGGCTGATCACACGGCGGATGACGGCCCGTTTTTCCTTGAGTGACCTGCATTCGGGAATAAAAAGTTTTATAACGCCTGTTCCCACAACCACCTTGAATGTTTCAACCCCGCTGCTTGTCCAGGGTCCTTTCAACTTTCCGCTTCGTGTAAGCCTCCACTATGTCTCCCACCCGGAGATCGTCGAACCCCTCGATACCGATACCACATTCATAGCCCGCTGCCACTTCCTTGACGTCATCCTTAAAGCGTCTCAGCGACAAAAATTTGCCGTTGTGTACAACAACTCCGTCTCGAACCACCCGCAACAGGTAGTTGCGCGCCAGCTTGCCCTCAGTCACGTAACTGCCGGCGATCACGCCGATCTTCGGAATTCTGAAGAGTTCGCGTACCTCGGCCGCGCCTTCCCGCACCTCTTCGTAGACCGGTTCCAGCAAGCCTTCCATGGCGTCTCTGACTTCCGCTATGGCTTCATAGATCACGTCGTAATACTTGAGATCCACTCCTTCCTGTTCCGCCAGGTCGATGACCCTGGCGTCCGGACGCACCCTGAACCCGATGATTACCGCCTCGGACGCCGATGCCAGCATCACGTCGTTCTCGTTCATAGCTCCGACCGACGCGTGAATGATCGAAAGCGTGATGTCGTCCGTACTGAGTTTCGTAAGCGCCTCGGACAGCGCCTCGATGGATCCCTGGACGTCGCCCTTGAGTATTACTCGAAGTTCCTTCGTCCCCTCCTTGATCCTTTCGTAGAGTTGTTCGAGGGTAATTTTCGACGTTGAGGACAGTTTCTTTTCCCGTTCCTTCCGGCTCAGGTATTCGCCGATTCCCCGCGCCTTCTTTTCATCCTCGACAGCTACGAAATCCACCCCCACGGATGGAACATTCGAAAAGCCGATGACTTCGACAGGCATGGAAGGCCCCGCCCCGGCGACCCGTCGTCCCTGGTCGTCAATCATGGCGCGCACCTTGCCGTATTCCGTTTTTGAAACAAAGGCGTCTCCTTCGTGGAGCGTGCCTTCCTGGATGAGCACCGTCGCCACGGGGCCCCGTCCTTTATCAAGCTTACTCTCCACGATGACGCCTTTTGCCGGTTGGTCAGGATCCGCTTTCAACTCTAGCATATCCGCCTGCAGCAGAATCAGTTCGAGCAGTTCTTCCAGGCCGATTTTCTGTTTGGCCGATACTTCGGCGAAGATGGTGTCTCCGCCCCACGACTCCGGTACGAGTCCGTGCTGAGACAACTGCTGCCGGATGCGTTCCGGATCGTTGCCGGCTTTGTCGATTTTATTCACAGCCACGATGATGGGCACGTTTGCGGCCCGGGAATGATTGATGGCTTCGATGGTCTGATCCATGACGCCGTCGTCGGCGGCCACCACCAGCACCACGATATCGGTTACTTTCGCGCCCCTGGCCCGCATGGTTGTGAACGCTTCATGGCCCGGCGTGTCGAGAAAAACAATGTCACGATCGTTGACGCGGACGAGATAGGCGCCGATGGCCTGGGTTATGCCGCCCGATTCACCATCAATAACGTTTGTCTGCCTGATGGCGTCAAGAAGCGATGTCTTGCCGTGATCGACGTGCCCCATAACCGTTACGACAGGGGCCCGGGGACGCAGCTTTTCCGATGTTTTCTCCGCTTTGGGCAGTACTTCCTCGTAGTCGAAACCCACTGTTTCGACCTGGTAGCCGAACTCGCCGGCCACCAGCGATGCCACGTCGGCATCGATGGATTGATTAATGGTGACCATCATGCCCAGCGACATCAGTTTTGATATCACTTCACTGGTCTTAACCCCCATTTTTTTCGCAAGATCACCCACCCGTATGGCTTCATCCATCTTGATCCGCCTCTTGATAGCCTTGGGCGTTGTTATCTCCGTTTTCTTGGGAGCCACCACTACCTGTTTTCTGGATTCCCTCCAGGGTACAACGCTTTCCGGGTCCCGTTCCCTTTTGCCCCGGCGCTCTTTGCGCTCCACGGCCTGCTTGGCAAAGGCCTTCTTCCGGGATGAAACATCTTCCACCGGAACTGCAACCGGCCGCTTTCGTTTCTTCGCAGCCTCCGCAGCTGATTCTTCCGCGGCAGGCGCCTTCTCTTTTTCTTTTCCTTCCTCGGGAGGGGCCGCCTTTTTCTCCGGCTCTACCGGTTTTTTCTTTGAAACCGCCGGTTTTTCGTCAGCCTTCTGCTCCGACTCGTCGGCTTCCCGACGGGGTTTCGCCGTCTTGGGCTTTTCGGCCTGTTTTTTCTCGTCCGCTTCTGCGGACACCGGTTTTTCTCCGGCCTTTCGCGGCCGTTCAGCCGCCTGTTCGACTTTCTGCTCCGCGGCTGTTTTTTCCGGCTGCGGTTCCTCTTTTTTACCGGTTTCGGGAATGGATTCCTGTCTGCCAGCTTCCTCGGCCTCTTCGGTCTTCTCTGCCTCTACCGACGGCTGTTGCTCCTGTTCCTCCGGGGCCGCTTCACGAACAGACCGCCGGCGAATAACCGTCGGTTTAACGCGTTTTTCTTCAACCTTGTCCGGCTCGCCCAGGGAAAATTCACGTCGCACCCGGGCGGCGTCATCCTCCTCGAGCGTGCTGGAGTGAGACTTGACAGCAATGCCCATCTTCTCCAGGCGCGCGATGAGCTCTTTCGTGTCCACGGCGAGTTCCCTGGCAAGTTCGTAGACTCTCGTTTTCGGCATTCTCGCAACTCCTGCATGTTCAACACTGGAACCCGGGCAAAACGTCCCTGTCAAGCTTCCGATGTTCCGTTTTCCGTCTCGTCCGCGCCCTGTTCTCTGGTGTTATTGACTTCCGTCGCCGCAGCTATCCACGCGGCCGCTTGTTCGCCGCCCACACGAATCGCCGTTCCGAGCACCTCCGGATCTGCCGCCGCTATCATGGGAATCGTCTTGAATCCCTGGTTGAAAAGCAATTCGGCCGACTCGGCGTCAACGCCGGGAATCGTTTGAAGCGTCTTGATCGCTTCCGCCTGCTGGGCGTCCACTGTTGAACCGCTCTTTACGTCTATCTTCCATCCCGTCAAACGGGCGGCCAGGCGCACATTCTGTCCGTTCTTTCCTATGGCGAGGGAAAGCTGGTCATCAGGTACGACCACTTCGATGGATTTGCTCTCTTCATCGATAAACACACGATCAACTTTCGCCGGCGAAAGGGCGCTGCACACATAGGAAACAGAGTTTTCCGAGTAGGGAACAATGTCGATTTTCTCTCCCCGCAGTTCCTGAACCACGCCCTGCACACGGGACCCCCTCATACCAACGCACGCCCCCACCGGATCGATATCCCGGTCCTTGCTGCGGACAGCTATTTTCGTCCGGTAGCCCGGCTCGCGGGCCACATTGACGATCTCGATGAATCCTTCCGATATTTCAGGAACTTCAAGTTCGAAAAGGCTTTTGATAAAGGCGGGGTGTGTCCTCGACAATATAATCTGAGGGCCCTTGGAGATGCGTTTCACGTCCAGGATGTAGGACCGGATCCGCTCTCCCCGCTTGAAGGTTTCACGCGGAATCTGCTCGGAAACGGGGATGATGCCCTCGGCCCGACCGAGATTGACGATTATGTTGCCACCCTCGAAACGCTGGACGGATCCGTTCGCCAAATCGCCCTTGCGGTCCTTGTATTCGTCGTAAATGATGTCCCGTTCGGCATCCTTGACTTTCTGAATGATAATCTGTTTGGCCGCCTGCACGCCGATACGGCCGAAGGTATTCGTCTCTATTTTCATGCCCAGACTGTCACCCAGCTCGGCGCCTTCGTCCAGGGTCGCCCTCGCTTCTTCCAGTGATATGTGCAGGTCCGGGTTCAGCACCTCATTGACAACCGTTTTGAACTGAAAAACTTCTACCTCGCCGACCTCTTCGTTGAAGGCGGTTTCCAGGTCCAGGTCCTGTCCCAGTTTCTTTTTGGCGGCCGTCAGGACAGCAGTTTCCAATGCCTCGACGATAATATCCCGATCGATTCCTTTTTCCTTGCCTATTTGCTCAACAAGACGTTTCAGATCCGGTCCCATTGAAATTCCTCCACCCTACAGTTCATACTGAAGGTTCGCCCGGTCGATCACCTGCCGGGGAATGCGGTATTCTTTACCGTCCACGTTCACAATCAACGTTTTCCCCCCGTTTTCATCGACATAGTCGACGAGGCGTCCCTTGAAATTTTTTCGTCCACCGATGCTTTCAGCGACCCTGACTTTCACGGTATATCCCCGGTAGGCCAGAAAATCCTTGTCCCTCGTAAGCGGGCGGTCAAGCCCCGGAGAGGACACCTCCAGGTCGTAAGGACCGGGCGGGATATCATATACTGAAAGGATATCACCTGTTTCATGGCTTACACGTGCGCAATCGTCAACGGTGACACCGTTGTCACTGTCGATATAGACTCTCACGAGCCAGCGCGCTTTCCCTCTCACACACTCGACGTCTATTATCTCGAAGCCCGTCGCTTCCACGGCCGTTTCGATCATCGACCGGATCTTTTCTCCATACTCCACTATTTTCATGCGTTCCGGAACCGTAAATGAAAAAAGTGGGCCGGGCCCACTTTCAATAAAGTGAATTTCTTGTGAAACTCCCTAGCACAAAAGCAGTGCCATTGCAACGAAAAAATGGAGCGGGCGATGGGACTCGAACCCACGACGTCCAGCTTGGGAAGCTGACATTCTACCACTGAATTACGCCCGCGCGCCTGATCCGTTGGCAGGAGGTGAAATTCTAAACAAATGGTTGCTTTTGTCAAGACAATTCGCCGGCAGGTAATGCGCGGTGAGGGAAATTACGGCGTGCGCCTCCGTTTCACTGAGATGGCGTGGGCATCGAGACCCTCGAGCATGGCGAAGCGGGCCGCGGCGTCTCCGATCCTGTCGAGAGACCGTCCGGTAAACGACACGAGACCCGTTCTTTTCACGAAATCGTATACGCCGAGAGGCGACGAAAACCGGGCCGTTCCTGCCGTGGGTAAAATATGATTCGGGCCCGCCACGTAATCACCGACCGCTTCGGGCGTGTGGGATCCGAGGAATACGGCGGAGGCGTTCTCTATCATGCCGAGCAGTTCCCGGGGGGCGGCCACCATGAGCTCCAGGTGCTCCGGTGCGAAACGGTTTGCCAGGGCGATGGCCTCTTCAAGGTTGCCGGTGACGACAGCCCTTCCGTATCGATTTATCGATGACGCGGCAATTGATTCGCGGGGCAGCTCCTGCAACTGTCGGTCCACTTCCTCCGCGACGCGCTCCGCGAGTTTGCCGCTGGGAGTTATCAGGATCGAGGAGGCCAGCTCGTCGTGTTCGGCCTGGGCAAGCAGGTCGGCGGCAATGAACACGGGGGATGCCGTCTCGTCGGCTATAATCAGTATTTCAGTGGGACCGGCGATCATATCGATGCCCACGCTTCCGAAAACGAGGCGTTTCGCCGCCGCCACGTACCGGTTGCCGGGACCCACGATTTTATCGACGGCGGGAATCGATTCGGTCCCGCAGGCAAGCGCGGCCACGGCCTGGGGACCTCCCACCCGGTATATGTGATCTACGCCTGCAATCCGTGCCGCTGCAAGGATCAGGGGACTGACATACCCTTTTTTCGCCGGCGTGACGAGCAGTACTTCCTGAACACCGGCGACTCGTGCGGGGATCGCCGCCATGAGCACCGTCGAAGGATACGGCGCAAGCCCGCCGGGGGCGTACACGCCGACCCTGCGGAGCGGCCGCACAAGCTGGCCCAGCTCGGTTCCGTCCTCGTCGATAGTAAACCACGACTGCTGGACCTGCCTCCGATGAAACCGCTCGATACGTTCAGCCGCGAGGACGAGAACGTCCCTGTCGGCCGGGTCAAGACCGTCGAGGGCGCGATCGATTTCTTCGTCCGCGACCCGGACGTTTCCGGCATCGAGAGAGCTTTCGTCGAACCGAAGTGCGTAATCAAAAAGCGCGTCATCGCCCCGCCGCGCCACGTCGTCTATAATCTCCCGCACAGACGCAAGAACCGTTTCCTCCGTTACGCCTCCCCGCCTCAACAGGCGTTGCAGTTCCTCTTCAAATTCCGGTGAATCAGCGTGGAGTATCTTCATCATCTTATTCCCTGACCCTCCTGATGTCGGCACCGAGACCGGATAGCTTTTCTTCGATGCGCTCGTAACCCCGGTCGATGTGGTACACCCGGTCCAATTCCGTTGTTCCTTCCGCAACAAGTCCCGCGAGAACCAGTGACGCCGACGCCCGCAGATCCGTCGCCATGACGGGCGCGCCCTGCAATTGCTTGACTCCCCGGACTATCGCCCTGTTGCCGTCAATGGCTATGTCGGCACCCATTCTCATCAGTTCATTGACATGCATAAACCTGTTTTCAAAAACCGTCTCGCGTATGACGCTGATACCGTTTCCCACGGTCATAAGGGCCATCATCTGGGCCTGCAGGTCCGTTGGGAAACCGGGATAGGGCAATGTGGTAATATCCACGCTGCTCACGCCGTTCGCACCCGATACCGTGATGCCGCCGACGCACGGTTCAATCACTACTCCCGCCTCCCGGAGCTTGGCTGTCAGCGCTTCCAGATGAGCCGGTTCGCAATTCTCGATGATTATTTCTCCACCGGTTATCGCGGCGGCGATCATGTACGTCCCTACTTCTACGCGGTCGGGAATGATCCGTTCCTCCACGGAATCAAGCGACTGAACTCCCTGTATAACGATCTCGTCCGTCCCCGCCCCCCGGATTTTCGCACCCATTCCGTTCAGCACCGCCGCCAGGTTTTCCACTTCCGGTTCCCGGGCGGCGTTTTTCAATACCGTTGTTCCCCGGGCAAGAACGGCGGCCATCATAATATTTTCTGTTCCCGTCACCGTTGACGTGTCGAAATAAATGTCGGTCCCCTTCAATCCCTTCGTCACCGCCTCGACATAACCGTCACGAAGATCTATTTCGGCCCCCAGATCCTGAAGCGCCTTGAGATGAAGATTGACCGGCCTGGCACCGATGGCGCATCCTCCCGGCAGAGACACCCTGGCCCTTCCGGTCCTGGCGACCAGGGGACCGAGTACGAGGATAGATGCCCGCATTGTCTTTACCAGGTCGTAGGAGGCCTCTTGCTTTTCTATTACGGGAGTACTGATACTCAGGGATGTTCCGTTGCGTTTTATGTGTGATCCGAGGTCCGCCAGCAGCCGGGTGATAGTCCGCACATCGACGAGATCAGGAACGTCGTGAAACGTGCATTGAGCCCCGGTCAGCAGCGACGACACCAGTATGGGAAGGGCCGCATTCTTCGCCCCGCTCGCCGCCACGGTTCCCGCGAGCCGACGCCCGCCCTGAATCACGATCTTGTCCACGTGCCTGTCAACTCCTTCTCTGCGCTGCCGCTACCCGGTCGTTCCCGGCCAGGTCGCGCACGACATGGATACAGTCCCAGCGCTGATCATCCCGGAACATTCTTTCCACCTCGTTCCATTGTCCATCCCCGATCTCCATGACCAGCCATCCGTCATCGCACAGACGGGACGGGGCGCCCTCGATCAGCCTGCCCTGAAACTCGGTGCCGCGGGGACCCGCAATCAACGCCTTTTCCGGTTCAAAACACCGTACCCCGGGAGGCAGTGTTTTATAAGCATCCTCCGCTATATACGGTGGATTGGAAACGATCATAACAAATTTTTCGGTAAGAGACTCGAACAAATCCGTACAGACGAAAAAAATACGGCCCGCCGTTCCCGTTGCGATGGCGTTTTCGCGCGCCAGCAGAAGCGCCCTTTCCGATATGTCCGAAGCCGTGATTGTTGTTTCTTCAAGTTCGGAAGCGAGGGCGACCGCAATTGCGCCGCTGCCCGTTCCGACGTCAAGAATCGACCCGCCGCGTGGAAAGTCCCGCTTCATGAGGCGGATCGCTTCTTCGACCACGGTTTCCGTATCAGGCCGAGGTATAAGCGTATCTGCGGTGACGGCCAGCTCGAGCGACCAGAATTCCTTTTTCCCCACAATGTAGGCGACCGGTTCCCCCCTGACCCTTCGTGCGACGGCATCGAGATATCGTTCACGTTGATCGGGATCTACGGCAAGATCGCCGCGGGCGTACAGATCAATCCTTTCCACGCCAAGACACCGGGCGAGCAACACCTCGGCATCGAGCGAGGGAGAGGGAGAACCTTCTTTTCGAAGACGCCGCCCGGCCTCATGAAGTAATTCCGTGATCGTCATCGGAAATCCGCCTCCCGCAGGAGCACCGCAGGGATTCAGATATCCATCCCCTGTATCGCGTCCGCTTCATAATGGGTCGCCAGCGCCTCGATTACGGGTTCAATGCCGCCGTCGAGTACTTCGTTCAAGTTATAGAGGGTCAGACCGATGCGGTGATCCGTAATGCGCCCCTGGGGAAAATTATAGGTCCGGATCCGTTGGCTCCTGTCGCCGCTGCCGACCTGTTTTCTCCTGTTTTCGGAAATTTCCGAGCTGCGTTCTTCCTCCATGCGGTCGAGCAATCGTGCTCGAAGCACTTTCATCGCCTTCGCCTTGTTCTTGTGCTGTGATTTTTCGTCCTGGCATGTCACGACGATCCCTGTCGGTTCGTGGGTGATCCGGACTGCGGAATCGGTAGTATTCACGCTCTGACCGCCGTGCCCCGTTGAACGATACACGTCCACCCTGATATCGTTGGGGTCGATCGTCACTTCCACTTCTTCCGCTTCGGGAAGAACCGCCACCGTCACGGCCGACGTGTGAATCCTGCCCTGGGCCTCCGTCACGGGCACGCGCTGAACACGGTGAACACCGCTCTCGTACTTCAAGCTGCGGTAGACGCCGCTTCCCTCGATGAGCAGCACCACTTCCTTGAATCCCCCCATGCCGCTCGAAGGGCTGGCACTGACTACGTCGGTCCGCCAGTTCGATCGCTCCGCGTACATGGCGTACATGCGGTACAGGTCGGCGACAAAAAGGGCGGCTTCCTCGCCGCCTGTCCCGGCGCGGATTTCAAGGAACACGCTCCGTTCATCGTTGGGATCGCGGGGAATGAGCAGCAGCTTCAACTGTTGTTCCAACACCTCGAGATCGCCCTTGAGTGTCTCTATTTCGTCACCGGCAAGCTCCCGCAGTTCACTGTCTCCGTCTTTCAGAAGGGTCCGGTTGGCTTCGATCTGGCGACGGACTTTTTCGTAACGGCGCCATGTTTCGACCAGCGCGGCAAGATCGGCGTGTTCTTTCGCGTACTTCTGGTAGTCCCCGTAATTCTGCACAACCGCTGAATCGCTCAGCAGACGTTCCAGCTCTTCATATCGTTTTTCAATATCGTGCAGTTTTGAGAACATGTGAAGCGCTCACCGTTCCCGCGCAGGCACGGGAAGACCGGTGCCGGAAAGAAAGCAGCGCGCGGACGCGCGGGATTGCGAAAGGATTCAATGAACGTGAACGGCGCGAAAAGCGCCGCCACGGATCAGGATTTCGGGGTGACACCGGCGTATTTTTTCTTGAATTTCTCCACTCGCCCGGCCGTATCGATTATTTTCTGCTTTCCCGTCATAAAGGGATGACACTTGGAGCAAATTTCAATTTTTATGTCCGGTTTCGTCGATCTCGTCTCGATAACGTTCCCGCACACACAGGATATGGTCGACTTTTCGTAACGTGGATGAATGCCTTTTTTCATTGCCTTGTTTCCTCTTTATTTCAAAATAAGCATGAAGTACTAGTGCATCTGGAACAAAAATGCAAGTATATTGTCGCATGAAAACAGGGGACCGCACGGATTACTGGTTCATGGAAAGAAAGAATTCCTCGTTGTTGTCGGTCCTTCTGATCTTGTCGATGATGAATTCCATGGCGTCCACGGGGTTCATTTCCTGAAGCAGCCGTCGTAAAATCCAGACACGGTTCAGAATTTCCTTTGGTATCAGCATCTCTTCCTTGCGCGTGCCGGACCGGATGAGATCGAATGCGGGAAACACGCGCCGGTCGGCTATTCTTCGGTCCAGATGAAGCTCCATGTTGCCCGTTCCCTTGAATTCCTCGAAAATGACTTCGTCCATACGACTGCCCGTGTCTACCAGGGCCGTTGAAATAATGGTAAGGCTGCCGCCTCCCTCGATGTTCCGGGCGGCGCCGAAAAATCGTTTGGGCTTGTGCAGGGCGTTGGAATCGACGCCCCCCGACAGGATCTTTCCGCTGGGAGGAACCACGGTGTTATAGGCCCGCGCCAGGCGGGTTATGCTGTCAAGCAGGATGACCACGTCCCTGTTGTGTTCCACGAGACGCTTCGCCTTTTCAATGACCATTTCGGCCACCTGTACATGGCGCACCGGTGTTTCATCAAACGTGGACGAGACGACCTCGCCGTCCACGCTCCGCTCCATGTCCGTTACTTCCTCGGGGCGCTCGTCGATCAAAAGCACCATGAGCACCACTTCCTTGTGGTTCGCCGTGATACTGTTGGCGATATCCTGAAGAAGCACGGTTTTACCGGCTCGGGGGGGTGATACGATGAGTCCCCGCTGACCCTTGCCGATGGGGGTAAAAATGTCCATGATCCTGGTGGAATAGTTTTCGGAATTCGATTCGAGGTTGAATTTTTCCTCGGGATATAAAGGAGTCAGATTGTCAAACAGTATCTTGTCCCGGGCCACTTCGGGACTTTCGAAATTGACCATGCCGACCTTGAGCAGAGCGAAATATTTTTCGCCTTCCTTCGGCGGCCGGATTTCCCCCGAAACGGTGTCGCCCGTCCGCAAGGCGAAACGCCGTATCTGCGACGGCGACACGTAAATATCGTCAGGCCCGGGCAGATAATTATAATCGACGGCGCGTAAAAATCCGAATCCGTCGGGCAGGGTTTCCAGCACACCTTCTCCGGCGATGAAGCCGTTTTTTTCGGATTGATATTGCAGAATTGTAAAAAGAAGGTCCTGGCGTCTCAATCCACTCGCGTCGGGAACATTCAATTCTTTCGCCAGATTATTCAGTTCACCGATGGACAGTTTTTTCAGTTCGGAAATATTCATTTTTCCCCTCTATGGAATGTAATGACCATCGCAACGGCCTCTCGGCCCGTATGCGTGCAAAAACCTCGGTGCGTGGGGCACCGGGACGACATCCTTCGCGTTATGGCAGGACAGCCTCCATGATCAAACAGTTGTCAAGATCATATATAAACTGGAATACGAGGATAGCGGGACCGAATCATGACCTGTATCAATCTTTTTCACTGATGAGTACGTCGGAAACGTATGGGCGGCGATCGTTCCGTTCAAATCCTCACGGTATGTAAAAAATCACCAATATGCACGTGAATTCGAAAAATGCTCCTTACGCAGACCCTGCTGATGTTCACTAACGAATTTCGAACTTCGGGGCACTTCGATAAGGAAGGATGATACGTCTAGATCCTCTTGATGTTTGAGCTTTATACAAGGAAAAGCAGAAAGTCAAGATAAATATCGACATTCCCGTGACTCGGGGTTCTTTTTTCGCCTATCCCCGTCATTTGAACCGCCATTATTAAAAAACGTTTATTCCCGGAGCATGATCGCGCTGATCTGCCGACCGGTCCGTCCGCCTTCTCCCCGGTGTGAATAGAATAAATCGTCACGGCACGACGTACATAGGGGAATTGTCACGATGTTTGCCGGATCAAGCCCTTCATCCACAAGCTGGCGCGTGACAGCACGCCCGAGATCGAGCATGCGTCGCCCGTCCGGACGCCCGGGATCGAACAGGCCGTCCGACCATGTGTGGTGTGACATCGCTCGAACAACTTCCGGACCCACTTCATAGCAGCATTGTCCCACGGATGGCCCTACAACTGCCTGTATATCCAGGGGATTCGACAGAAACCGCTCCGCAAAAACGCCGACGGCCTTTCCGGCAATATCGAGAGCCGCCCCTTTCCATCCCGCGTGAATCGCTCCGATGACCCGCCGACGCTGATCGAACATGAGAAGCGGGACGCAATCGGCGGTCCTGATGCCGACAGCAACCCCCGGCCGGTTGGTGACGAGTCCGTCGCCCGTCAACCGGCGGACGGTATCCGCATCAGTTCCGTCCAGCATGAGGATATCATCGCCGTGCACCTGGATTGCCGTTATCACCTGTCCGGACGGCGTCCCCAGGATATCCGCCATCCTTCTCGCGGCCGAATAATCGTCCTCGCCATTGATATTTCCGCCGGCGGACCGCACGGTGTCCCCGCACCAGCGGGTCCCAAAGGCATGGACGATGTCATTCCGGCCATGCCAGATATCCGCTTCGATATAGAGGGCGAGTTCGTGTCTTCGCAAGGCAAACATGGTGCGTCCTTCAGCGGCGATCCGCGGTGAGCATGTCGAGCCGTTCCAGAAGCATCATCATATCGCCGGGCAGCGGCGCCGTAAACTCCATGAATTGTTTACCCGTCGGGTGATACAGGCCGAGGGTGGAAGCGTGCAGGGCCTGCCGATCCAGAATATTCAAAACGGCATGGAGCGATCCGTTTCTGCAGACCGCCCTGCCTCCATATTCCCTGTCGCCCAGCACCGGGTGCCCGACGGCGTGCAGGTGGACCCGAATCTGGTGTGTGCGACCCGTCTCGATCCGTACATCCAGCAGCGAGGCGGCGCCTCCGAAATCTTTCAGCACGTTCCACCGGGTCAGCGCGTAACGTCCCCGGCCCCCCCCGGCGGACATTTTTTTCCGGTCACCCCGATGACGCCCGATGGGAGCATCAATGACGCCTTCCCCGCCGGGCATGGATCCCGCGACGACGGCTGTGTATCGTTTTACCACGAGGCGTTCTTTGAACTGACGGGCGAGGGCCTGATGCGCGGCGTCGTTTTTGGCGACTACCATGGCGCCCGACGTGTTTTTGTCAAGACGATGAACGATGCCCGGCCGAAGAAACCCACCGACGCCCGACAGGTCACGGCAGTGAAACAGAAGCGCGTTCACGAGCGTTCCCCTCGCGTTGCCTGCTCCGGGATGAACCACGATTCCAGGCGGCTTGTCGATGACGATGATATCCGCGTCTTCATACAAAACAGAAAGGGGTATATTTTCCGGTTCCACTTCCAGAGGACGCGGCGGTTCACGCCTGAACACGACGGCGTCCCCTGTCCTGAGTACCGTGCCCGCCTTGGCGGCGCCTGTGTTAACGCTCACCATGCCTTCAGCCACCGCCCGCTTGATCTGCGATCTGGTAATTCCGGGATTTTGTTCGGCGAGAAAGACATCAAGCCGCCGGCCGTGATCCTTCCCGGACACGACGTATCGGTTTTCGAAACCGCCGACGCTGTCCATGGAAACATTCCTCTCACCGGATCCGCTTAAGCCGGCCCCGCGGTTGCGACACGGCGAAATGCCGCCACTATATCGTCCGCATCGCTGTTTTGGAGGGTTCTGGAATCGAAAAGCACCTGGTCATCTGCAATCCTGGCAATCACGGGGGGATCGGAACCACGCAGGCTTCGTTCCAGTGCCTGCGCCGTCAGGTTCTTCGCCCTGACGGCGACAAGGACCGTCGGAATTTCCCGGGTCGGAAGCGCGCCGCCTCCGGACAGCGAGGCGCCGTCCATAAGTATGAACGAAAAACTGTCGCCGACAGCCTCTTCGAGACGCTCGAGGAGATTCTCCGCCCTGTCCCGCACCGAATCAACCGGCTCCGTCATGGCTCGAAGTGCGGGGATCCTCTCTGTCACGTTCGTTGCAAGGAGATAGTGCCGCAGAGTCGCTTCCAGGGCCGCCAGGGTCAACTTGTCGATACGCAGTGCGCGGTTAAGGGGGTTTTTCCTGATGGTCTCCACAACCTCCCGTCGCCCGAGAATAATGCCCGCCTGGGGACCACCCAGCAATTTGTCGCCGCTGAACGTTACCACGTCGGATCCCCATTGAACGGCGTCCTGTACCGTCGGTTCGTCGCCGATCCCCAGGTCGGCCAGGCAGCCGCTTCCCAGGTCGTGCATGACCGGTACGCCGCGCCGTCGGCCCAGATCAACCAGGACAGGCGCCGGAACCTCTTCCGTGAACCCGATGGTCCTAAAATTGCTGGTGTGCACCTTCAGGATGAGACCGGTTTTCTCAGAATCGACGGCTTCCTCATAATCGGCAATACGGGTCCGGTTCGTGGTTCCCACCTCTCTGAGCCGTGCGCCGCTCTTCTCCATCACCTCGGGAATGCGAAACTCTCCCCCGATCTCGATCAACTCGCCCCTCGACACGACCGCTTCTTTGCCGGCCGACAGGGTGTTGAGAACCAGCAAGACAGCCGCCGCATTATTATTCACCACGATCGACTCTTCCGCTCCCGTGAGCATCGAGAGGAGTTCACGCACATGATCGTAACGAAGTCCGCGTTTTCCTTCATGCAGGTTGAATTCGAGGTTGGAATACCCCCGGCTGACAGCAATAATCGCCTGCAATGCCTCTTCACAAAGCGGCGCCCGCCCGAGATTCGTGTGCAGAATAATACCGGTGGCATTGACGACCCGCCTCAGGCCGGGGGTTTTGAGCGCACGAAGACGATCAAGGGCGATATTCTGTGCCGTCTCCAGCGTCGGCCGTTCGAACGTGCCCGCCGCGGCTTCCAGAATTCTTTTTCGCAGGACATCCACGGCAAAGCGACAGGCATCTACCAGAACCTGTCGGGGCATGTTTTCCGCTTCGGTAATGCTTTCCAGGAGAACCAGCACCTGGTCGACGCGGGGAAGCGCCTTCAGATGATCCCGCCTGGCATCATTCACGTTCACCCTTTTCTCCTGTTTCCCCTCGGCAATAATCCCTGAAATTATTAACGGCCGTAAAAAATTCCCGCATCATAATCACCCAGTGGTACCGACCCCGGCGGGTCAGCAGGAACTGTCCGTCGCGGTAACGAAGAGATCCGGCCAGGAAAAAGGGTGCGGCGATCGCCGCGAGAACAGCCCCGCCCCGCGGCCCGTAATGATTAAGCAATTGCTTTACATCGATGTTGCCTCCAAAGAGGCGCATCAAAAAATCATACATGACCAGGTCGCCTGTTCCGAATTTCCGCGAGGCCATGAGGGGCAACCCGCCCGCCTCGATCTGCCGTATATATTCCTCTATATCGAAGGTGTTCGCGTACACGCGTCCCCGCATGTAGCCGATCGAACCGCTTCCAAGCCCGGCGTATTCATTGTACTCGACGATGTATTCATCGATCATGGATCGCTTTTTCGAAAAACACCACGCGGAAGAAAAATCATAGCGCCCGAGCAGGCGGCGAAGAATAATGTCGTAAAAACGCTTCTCCCTGCTGAATTTCACCTCCCCCAGGGTACGGGTCACGGCCCGCCGCGTCGATTCGGATACCATGAGGGGGTACCACGTCACCTGGTCCAGTCCCCGTTCCAGAATAATGTCGAGATCGCGCTCGAGCATGGTCTCGGTCTGGCCGGGAAAATTGAAGATCATGTCCGCGTTGAGCGTATCGAAACGGCCCAGCGCGTTGCTCAGCCGTTCAGCTATAGCGTCGCCTGATCCGTACTTCGAGTACCGTCCCATGTCCCGCAACAGGCCGTCATCGAAACTCTGCACCCCCGCTGAGAGGCGGTTGACGCCCGCCGAGGCGAGCATGTCGAGCCGGTCGTCGGTCAGGTGATTGGGATTTGTTTCAACGGAAATCTGGGTAATGGAGAAGTCCCGCCGGGCAAGTTCGAGCGTTTCAATCAGCTCATCCATGAGCACCGTGGGCGTACCACCCCCCACGTAGAGCGCGCTGAAATCATGCCCCAGTTCCCGGTACATTGACATTTCTTTTCTCAACGCACGAAAGTACCGTCGGCAGATTGTCTCCTCGAAAATGACACGGTTAAACGAACAATAGGGACAGAG
>JAGYOR010000130.1 GCA_018399535.1 Deltaproteobacteria bacterium
TGCCCGCGCTCGAAAAGACGAAACTGCCTGATGATCAGCAGATCGGGCTCAACATCGTCAAGCGTGCCATCGAGGAGCCGCTCCGCATGATCGCCGAAAACGCGGGGCACGAAGGATCGATCGTGGTGGAGAAGGTTAAGGGCGGCAAGAACGCCTTCGGCTTCAACGCTTTCAAGGAAAAATACGAAGACCTCATGGAAGCCGGCGTCATCGATCCGACGAAGGTGACCAGGTTCGCCCTGCAGAACGCGGGGAGCGTGGCGTCGCTGCTCTTGACGACACAGTGCGTGATCGCCGAGAAACCCAAGGATGAATCCGCCATGCCCGCCATGCCTCCGGGAGGTGGTATGGGCGGTATGGGCGGCATGATGTAACAGATCACCGACAACAAGGAAACTATAGTGACGAGCAAGGGGCCTTCCTGCGGGAGGGTCCCTTTTTTTATGCCGCCGCCGACAGCGCGCAATCGCCGTTCACGGCGGGTAACGACCTTTAGTGCCTGTTTTCAGCAGCGTATTTGGCTATTGCCTGCTTCCCGCGGGATGTGATATAGGGACGCCCTATCAAAGCTGCCAGGAGTCATCCATGAACTACAAAGATACGCTGAACCTTCCCAAAACAGATTTTTCCATGAAGGCCAACCTTGCGGTTAAAGAGCCGGAAATGCTCAAACAATGGGAAGAAATTAATATTTATTCAAAGATCCGCGCTGCCTCGCGGGGACGAAAACCCTATATCCTGCACGACGGCCCTCCGTACGCCAACGGAGACATCCACCTGGGCACGGCGCTCAACAAGATCATCAAGGACATCGTTATCAAGTCGAAGAATATGGCGGGCCACGACAGCGTCTACGTACCCGGCTGGGACTGCCACGGCCTTCCCATCGAACACCAGGTTGACCAGCAGCTGGGAGACAGGCGGTACACCATAAGCCAGGCCGAAAAACGGCGGCTCTGCCGGACCTACGCCGAACGGTTCGTGAACATTCAGCGTGAACAGTTCAAACGATTCGGCGTCTTCGGCGAATGGGAACACCCCTACATAACGATGGATTTCGACTACGAGGCGACCACCGTGCGTGAATTCGGCAAGCTCCTTCTCGCCGGCGACGTCTACAAGGGAAAAAAACCGGTATACTGGTGCGCCTCCTGCAAAACGGCCCTGGCAGAGGCGGAAGTGGAATACATGGATCATGAAACGCCTTCCATATACGTGAAATTTCCTTTTATTTCAGACCTGTCGGAAGTACTGCCCGAGCTGGCGGGAGAAAAAGCGAGTCTGGTCATCTGGACCACCACGCCCTGGACGATTCCGGCCAACCTGGCCATCGCCCTCAAGGATGACTTCGATTACGCCGCCGTCAAGGTGGACGGCGAGGTACTTATTTTCGCCGAGGAACTGACCGATTACTGCCTGGACGCCTTCGGCATGAGGAACAGGGAACACGAAGTGCTGGCCGTCTTTCCGGGCACAACGCTGGAAGGCCTGGCGTGCCGCCATCCCTTCATCGACCGGGAAAGCACCGTTATTCTCGCCCCCTTTGTCACGCTCGACGCGGGAACCGGCTGCGTCCACATCGCACCGGGTCACGGCCAGGAAGACTACGAAATTGGTCTCGAATACGGTCTCGACGTGTACGCGCCGGTTGACGACGACGGGAAATTCACCGATGATGTCGACTTTTTCGCCGGGCAATTCGTTTTCGACGCCAACGAAGCCGTCAATGAAAAACTCCTCGAATGCGGGGCGCTCCTGGGACGGGTGGATATAACACACCAGTACCCCCATTGCTGGCGCTGCAAGAATCCCATTATTTTCAGGTCCACTGAACAGTGGTTCATCTCGATGGATAAAAACGGGCTTCGCCGCAAGGCCCTGGAAGCCGTGGACAGCGTCTCCTGGCTTCCCTCCTGGGGCAGGGACCGCATTTACGGCATGATCGAGAACCGGCCTGACTGGTGTATTTCACGGCAACGCTCCTGGGGTGTGCCGATTACCGTCTTCTACTGCGAACAGTGCCGCGAATACGTGGCCACGCCCGAGATTCTTGACCATGTTGTCGATCTCATCGGGCGTGAAGGCGCCGATGTATGGTTCGAGCGGGAAGCGGTGGACCTGCTGCCCCCCGGCACGACCTGCCCTTCCTGCGGCGGCTCTTCCTTCACCAAGGAAACAAATATCCTGGATGTCTGGTTCGACTCGGGCGTCAGTCACGCGGCGGTCCTGGAAAACACCTCCCGGTGGCCCGACCTGTCGTCGCCGGCCGACATCTACCTTGAAGGCAGCGACCAGCACCGGGGATGGTTCCACTCGTCACTGCTCGAATCGGCGGGTACCAGGGGCCGCGCGCCCTATCGCTCGGTGCTGACCCACGGCTTCGTCGTGGACGGTGAAGGGAAAAAGATGTCGAAATCTCTGGGCAACTTTATCGATCCCCAGCAGATGGTTAACGCTTACGGCGCAGAGATTCTTCGGCTCTGGGTGGCCGCGGAAGACTACACCGCTGATATCCGGATCTCCGAGGAAATCCTCAAGCGCCTCGTCGAGGCGTATCGACGGATCCGCAATACGAGCCGCTACATACTCGGGAATCTCTATGATTTCGATCCCGACGCGGACGCCGTTCAGCCGGAAGACATGGAGGAAATGGACCGCTGGGCGCTGCACCGTCTTCAGGAGGTCATCGCCCGCGTCAGGAACGCCTACGAACAGTTCCAGTTCCACATGGTTTACTACACGCTGTATAATTACTGCACCGTCGATTTAAGTTCCCTGTACCTCGATGTTCTGAAAGACCGGCTGTACACGTCCCGGCAGCAATCGAGAGAACGCCGGTCGGCCCAGTCGGCAATGTACCGTATTCTGGACACCCTTGTACGCCTGCTGGCGCCGGTGCTGACCTTCACCGGCGAAGAAATCTGGGCGGCAATGCCGGCCGGAGCCGACCGGGAAGAGAGTGTGCACATGAGCCTGTTCCCCGACGTGGACCGGAGCCTTCACGACGGTGAACTGGGAGAACGCTGGAAAACGCTCCTGGCGGTGCGGGCTGAAATATCAAAGGCCATCGAAACCGCGCGCCGGGAAAAAATCGTGGGGCATTCCCTGGACAGCAGCGTCAGCCTGGCGGCACCGGAAAAACTTAGGGAATTCCTGTTGAAGTACCGGGACGACCTGGAGCGGCTCTGCATTGTTTCACATCTTGACGTGCTGCCCGGCGAACAAAACGGCGAACTCATTTTCAAAAGCACTGAATTCCAGGGTCTTGCCATCAGCGTCTCGAAAGCACCCGGCGAGAAGTGTGAACGCTGCTGGCATTACAGCACAACGGTGGGATCCGATTCGGATCATCCGACCATCTGCCGGCGATGCCTCGCCAATCTTCCGGAAAACCCATGACGGCGGGCGCGACAAGCCGGGGACGGATCGCGGTTTACCTGGCGGCGCTCCTGGTGGTTCTCGTCGACCAGGCGACGAAATACGCCATACAGTCCACGATACCCCTGTATGAGTCCCTGCCTGTCATCGACGGGTTTTTCTCCCTCACTCACGTGCGGAATCCCGGCGCCGCATTCGGTTTTCTCGCGCAGGTTTCGCCCGCGTACCGTTTTGCCTTTCTCGTGACCGTCACCCTGGCGGTGATCGTCCTGATAATTTTTTTCCTGGAACGAAACAGGGAGGCAGGCGTGACCCTCAGCGCCGCCCTCGCCCTGGTGCTGGGAGGAGCTGCGGGCAATCTCATCGACCGGGTAAGCCAGGGGGAAGTCATTGACTTTCTTGATTTTTACATCGGAACCTGGCACTGGCCGGCCTTCAATATGGCCGACTCCGCCATATCGGTCGGGGCGTTCCTGCTTGTCATCGACATGGTGATGCGAAAGAAAAACGACTGACGCGGAACCGGTTCCCGCCGCCCCGCCATGCGCTTCCCTGAGACGGAGACCTTTCGCGTACCTTCCGGCATGGCGCGATTCCTGTCCTGCGGTACGCGGCTGCACACGCGGCGTCGTCAACGTTTCGGCTTCAGAATAATAACTTTCAGTGTCTGCCTGCCCCATTTAAGGGCGTCCTTGCGGCTGGCAAAAAAGACGTCGAGACGATCTCCCCGAATGGCTCTGCCCCGGTCCTGGACCTCGCCCCACCCGTAGCCGGGCACGTATATTTTGGTGCCGAAGGGATAGCGGGGATCGGCGGCTATGGTGCCTTTTTTCGCCCTGGCGCCGCTGGCGGTTATTCCCACCTTCTTGCGCTGCCCCTTGAGAGGTCCGTAAGCGTACACGGGCGGACCGATGCAGCCGTATTTCCGCTTCCAGCCACAGGATTCCGGCCCGGCATCATAGGCGGTGACCACCATTGTCCGTTCGTGCCGTTCATACCCGTGTCGTTTCGGGGAGGGAAAGAGACAGCAGCCCGCCAGGAATATAACGATCATCGAAATCAGGATTGCCAGCGTCGCCGCGCGCCGGGCGCCGAATGATCTCTCTGCGACCATGAATGTCGATGCCTCCTCTTCGAACGTACCCTGACCGATGTCAATTCATCGTTTTTTCAAGCTTGTCCGGTATTTCCGAAGCCTGGGAGACAATCCTGTCCATGAGTTCGGCAACGGAGGGAATATCGTGCAGAAGCCCCGTGGCCTGGCCCGCGGGCAGAACGCCTTTTCTCGTGTCCCCGTCCTCGGCGGCTATTCGAAGCATTTTGAACGCGTTGGCCAGGTAGGCCATCATTTTGGCGTTTTTCCACCCCGAGGCGAGTACGCCGATGAACAGTTTCATGTAGGGGAGCCCCAGCGATCGGGCAATATCGCGTGAATTCACCAATGCGGCAGGAAAATTCGGCCATCCGAGCAGGCCCTTCCGGTAGGACTTGACGGCGATCGGCGTCTTCATGGACCGGCATCCCAGACCATCGAAATAAGAACCGTAAATGGTACCCTCGATTGTTTTCTCCAGTGCCAACTGTTTGTAGACATCATGGAGCGGGCTCTCCTTTGTTCTCATGAAGGCCGTG
>JAGYOR010000131.1 GCA_018399535.1 Deltaproteobacteria bacterium
AGACGGTGTTCCATCGCGCCATCGACCCGTTCCAGAGTCCCGGAAGTTCGAGTGCTTTCAGCAGCTGTCCCCGGTATGACTTTTCTGTTACCATGAACGCTTCGCTATCCCGAAACCTGTACAGGTCGAAGCTTTTTCCCCGGTAATCTTTCAACCCGCAGGCGATATCCACGGGATTGAAGTGTGTCGAAGAGTTCCAGGCCGACGCCTGTTCTTTGACAGTAATGTCCACCTGGTTTTTTTCCACGATCTGGAGTGTTGCCGACCCGTCGCCCTCGTTCACCCAGAAGGGGCCGCCGCCCGGTTCGCCCTCGTTCTTCACCATGCCGCAGACCCTGATGGGACGGTTCAGGCTTCGAAAAAGAAACTCCGCCTTTTCGGCGGCGCCGAGACGCCGGTAGGAAGCGGGAGGGTGAAGGCAGAACGATTCACGGCAGAAGCTCTCGATTTCGTCGATCGTCTCGTCGTCGGGAATTGCGCGCGCCTCAAGACGCCGCAAATAGTCAAATGATTTTTTCTGCAGATGCAGGAGACAGCCGCCCAGTACTTTCTTGTAATAGACAACGTCAGGCTTGAGTCGGTCCGGAACAACGTTGTCTATATTCTTGATAAAGACAATGTCGCCCTCAAGTTCGTTGAGGTTTTTCAACAGGGCTCCATGCCCGCCCGGGCGGAAGAGCAGGCGGCCTTCATCGTCCCTGAAGGGTTCTCCGTTTAGTGTCGCCGCCACGGTATTCGTGGAAGGGTGCTGCGGGGTCACCGAGATGTCGAATTTCACGCCGCGGATTTCTTCATGGGCGCCGCGAACCAGGCCGATGTGACGTTCGGCATCTGTTCGGTGCTCCGGCGAAAAAGTAAAATGCACGCGGCAGGTTCCCGCTTCGTCGGCGATGTGCATGGCCGCCTCCGCGAGCTGTTCTTCGAGGGCGGTGCGAATATCTTCGTCGCTGTAACGGTGAAAGGCAATGAGGGCCTTCGGCGACGCGCCGAGATTGAGACCGCGTTCCGTCAGCAGGTACTCCATGGTCATGCCGAATTCAAGGTCCGTTGTGGAAAGACCGTTCTTTTTCATTGCCGCGATCAGTGCGGAGTAAAAGGGATAACGGGGAAGGTCATCCAGAAATTTTCTCCGCTCGGCGGCGTCATTTCCGTCTTTCAGGCGGAACCAGTTTTCGAACATCCTCGTCGCTGCCCCGGAGGCAGGTACGAATTTCGTGACCAGCCCTTGCGCGGCAGCTTCATCGCAGAGCGCAGCGAAACCGGCCGCGGTTACTTCATCGACGGCTTTGATTCCGTCTCCCTTTGTGCAGGGTCTGTTCAGGGCGAGGGGACGGGGTCTCCGCGAGAGACGGTCCAGCTGGTCTTCCAGATCGGTTTTCGTTACGCCCATCGAAGCACTATCGACACGGTCGTTATCGTTGAAAAACATTTCAGCCATAATTATATTCTTTCGTCGGAGGCCCGGTATTTTTTCACGTCCGCCTGTTATCGCTTGACAAAGGGACGAGCCCCTTTTTATAGTTACATACCGTTTTTGTATCGTGAGAGCCTGTGCGGAACGACCGGCTCAGCGTCCTGAAAGTATAAACAAACACGTACTCCAAGTCAAAAAACCTTCGACGACGACAACACAGAGGAGAATTGTCATGGCGCAGATTGATGCTTTCTTTAAACTCATGCACGAACAGGGTGCTTCGGACCTTCACCTGGTTTCGGGGCAGCAGCCGGTCATCCGTATTCGGGGCGACATGGAGCGGGTCAAGTACAACGAACTTGAGAATGATTCTCTCAAGGCCATGCTTTACGAGATAACGCCGGAACACAAGATCAAGCAGTTCGAAGAAACGGGAGACGTGGACTTCGCCTACGAAATACCGGAACTTGCCCGGTATCGCGCGAATTTCTTTCAGCAGAAATACGGAGTTGCCGCCGTTTTCAGGGAAATTCCGAGTACGATTCTGAGTGCGGATCAACTTGGCCTGCCGCCGGTCATCAAGAAACTCGCCTCGCTGCCGCGCGGGCTCGTGCTGGTGACGGGACCGACAGGAAGCGGGAAATCGACGACACTCGCCGCCATAGTCGACGAAGTCAACAAGACGAGAAAAGATCACATTATCACCGTTGAGGATCCGATCGAGTTCGTTCACGAGAGCAAGAGCTGCATCGTTAACCACCGGGAAGTGGGCGTCCATACGAAGTCTTTTTCAGCCGCTCTCAGGGGTGCGTTGCGCGAGGACCCGGACGTTATTCTTGTCGGAGAAATGAGAGACCTCGAGACCATATCGCTTGCCGTGGAAGCCGCCTCTACGGGGCATCTCGTTTTCGGGACACTGCACACCACCAGCGCGGCCAAGACCCTTGACCGCGTCGTCGAAGTGTTTCCGGCAAGCCAGCAGGAACAGATACGTTCGACGCTGGCAGACGGCATCAGGGCCGTCATAGCCCAGGTGCTGTTCAAACGTGTTGACAAGCCGGGTCGTTGCGCGGCCCTGGAAATCCTGATCGCCACCCCGGCCGTTCGAAACCTCATCAGGGAGGCGAAAACCTACCAGATTCCATCCATGATCCAGACGGGCCGAAAATACGGCATGCAGCTGCTCGACGACTCGATTATGGAGCTTTTGCAGAAAGGCTGGATCGGTCCGGACGACGCCTACACGAAATCGAACGACAAGGCAAAGTTCAGGCCGTATCTGAAGAATCCGCCGACCGATTTCACGGAGGTTTAAGCGAAGAGCGGGCGGAACGCGGCTATTGTTCATAGCCGGGGCTTCATAGATGCAACCGCACCTGCCGGTAATCGGCCGGTAAGTTGGCGAAGGGGAGAGTAAGTCATGAGAAAACAGGAAATGGACTTTATTCTGGGACGAATGCTTGACGCGCAGAAGAACGTTTCCGATCTGAATGTGACCGTGGGCAAACCCTTCCAGGTGGAAAGTTCGGGCCAGCTCACGGCGGTCGACATGGATCCGCCCTTTGAACGGCTGACACCTTTTCAGACGGAAATCATGGCGCTTAATCTGATCAACCAGGACCGGAGACTGACGGAGTTCCTGGTGAAGCAGGGATCGTGCGATTCATCCTATGAGCTGCCCGGCAAGGCCCGCTTCAGGGTGAACATTTTTTCACAGCGCGGCAGCTATTCCATCGTTCTTCGCAAGCTGGAAACGGAAATTCCCACCAGGCAGCAGCTGAGCCTGCCCGAGGCGTTTGAAAAGATGTCGCAGGAAAAGAACGGCATCATCCTGGTAACGGGCGCCACGGGAAGCGGTAAATCGACGTCGCTGGCGGCGCTGCTCAATGACATCAATGAAGAGAAATCGGTCCATATCATCACGCTCGAAGATCCCGTCGAATTTCAGCATCAGCACAAGAATGCGACGTTCAATCAGCGAGAACTGGGAACTGATTTCGATACGTTCGCAAATGGTCTTCGGGCAGCGCTCAGGCAGGCCCCCAAGGTGATTCTCGTCGGCGAGATGCGGGACAGGGAGACCGTGGAAATCGGTCTCAGTGCCGCCGAAACGGGACACCTGGTGCTGAGCACGCTTCATACCGTGGACGCGGGGCAGACGATCAACCGTATTCTCGGCATGTTTTCCACGGAGGAGGAGCGGCAGATCCGCATCAGGCTGGCGGACACGGTTCGCTGGATCGTATGCCAGCGGCTGCTTCCGAAAGAAGGGGGAGGCAGGGTGGCCGCCTTCGAAATTATGGGGAGCAACTTGCGCGTGAAAGATACGATTCTGCACGGTGAGTCGGAAGGCAAGACCTACCGCGAAATTATCGAGGCAAGCCAGGCCTTCGGCATGATTACCTTCGATGACTACATTATCAAGCTGTACGAGGAAGAGCAGATTTCCGAGGAGACGGCCCTTGCCTACGCGACGACTCGGGGTGTTGTCAGCCGCGGCATCGACGGGATCAAGGCCAAACGCGGAGAGGCAACCACGGGTATAGACGGGCTTGAAGTGGACAAGGATTACGGCAGGGACCGGAGAAAGTGGTGAGACAAGGGGGAAGGAGCATACCATGAGCGAAGAAAAAACCGTCATCGACGAAGTGACGTCGCAGTCCTACGACGCCTCCGATAAACCGTTCGATTTCATCGAGGAGGGACAGGAGACCGCCTTGCTCTGTGAGCCCGACGACTCGCTGAGAACCCAGGCGGACGAGCAGTTGAAGAGTATCGGTTACCTGGTCAGCGAGGCGCAATCGGCACAGGAAGCCCTGAAAAAGATGCGTTATCATATTTACGACCTGGTGCTGGTCAATGAACGGTTTGATTGTTCCGAGGGCGAGCGGAGCCAGGTCCTGGCCTATCTCGAGGAACTCAACATGCAGGTGCGAAGAAAAATGTTCGTGGCACTTGCAGGAACGGGGTTCCGCACCATGGACAACATGACCGCCTTCAACAGAAGCGTCAACATTACAATCAACACGGAGAACTTCAAAGATCTCGGTTCAATCATCAAGCGAGGTGTCGCCGAAAATAAAACATTTTATCATGTCTTCAGGGAAACTCTCGCGAAAGCCGCCGAGCGGTCCTGACGCGTTATTCAGGACAGGCCAATGAAAAAGCGGCCGAACCTTTCGGGGGTCGGCCGCCGCTGTTTTCAATGGACGACGCGGCCTTATTCATTTTGTTCTCTCAACAGGTATGCCCGGGCAAGTTCCCGGTTGACGCGGACCACGTTCCGGTTCATGTCTTTCATCGAATATTCTTTGGTGATCAGGGGAAGCCGGTCGGCGTCCTCCTGGGTTTTTACGAAGGAGCCGGCGGGTACATACCGCCCATCGGAAACCTCGACGCCCATGAGCATGACGCATGGTTCCAGCACGCATCCGCGGCCGACGCGGGACTTGAACACGAGGCTTTTCATGCCCACGAAGGTGTCGTCGCCAATTACCGCCGGTCCGTGCACCTGTACCTGG
>JAGYOR010000132.1 GCA_018399535.1 Deltaproteobacteria bacterium
CATCATCTGCCGCACTGTACCTGGAACGCCACTTCGCCCCCTGGAATGTCGAAGCTAGCGAATGCCCCTCGACCGGTTTCTTCAAAAGAATCGTGTCAGCAAGAGAGAAACACCTCTACGGAGAAAACATGCGGATCCATGATCCCCGGTGGATTGAATCGGTTATCACCTCCATGGAACCACGCCGTTTCCCTTCACGTTCAATCCCGGCGTTGGCCCTGCACGAAACCGACCTGCGGGGTTTTCCCACCTGCCGACCGGCATTCGACGACATTTACCGGGCCGGCAGGGGGTATCCCTTCGACCGCTGGCAGGTGTCGATCGTGTTCGCCGGCACTCCGCTCAGGATACTGCACGCAACCCGCGCGGGCGACTGGCTGTATGTCAGGACGCCATTCGCCGACGGATGGGTCAGGTCCCGTGATGTCGGCATGGTCGACGCCGATACGCGCGCCCTGCTCACCAGTGGAAATTTCGTCGTACCGCTGCGCGACCGCGTACCCCTGCACGACGGCGCGGGAAACTTCCTGTTCCATGCCCGTATCGGCAGTCTCTATTCACTCGCATCACGCGTCGGTGAAGCTTTCCGACTGAAAGCCGCGGTTTCCGACGGGGCCGGCGGAACACGTTTTGTCGAGTCAACCGTGTCCCGAAAGGATTTCTCGCTGTTTCCACTGCCGATGACACCGCAAAACATAGCACGCATCTCCGACGTCATGGCCGACGACCCCTACGGATGGGGCGGCATGTACGGCAACCGCGACTGTTCCGCTTTCCTGCGCGATCTGTTCGCCGGATTCGGATTGTGGTTCCCCCGTAATTCGCTTCAGCAGATCAACGAAGGTGAATGGATCGTTCCCCTCGGACACCTTGCGCCCGACGAAAAGGAACGGATTATCGTTGAAACGGCCGTACCCTTCGCCACCATCCTCTGGATGCCCGGTCACGTGGCGCTCTATATCGGTGAACGTGAAGGACAAGCCATGGCACTTCACGTTATGTGGGGCGTTCGTCGCCGCACTCTTCTGGGCGAAGATCGCATCATAGTCGGGGGATACGCCGTCACGACCCTGAGAGCCGGCATGGAACACCCCGGTGTCCGGCCGGCCGACCTTCTCATCAGTCGCATTGAGGCAATGCGCATTCTCGTGCCGCGGGAATGACACGCCGGGGCGGATTTTCAGGAGGACAGTACCCGGGACAGCGTATCCCGGAGTTTTTGAATATTGTATGGCTTCTGCAGAAAAGCGGCGGGTTTCCGTCCCTGAATACGGTTCGACAGGTCTTCCTCACTGTAACCACTGACCAGAACGACGCGGGCGCCCGGATCCAGGACGAGAATTTCCTTGAACGCCTCGACGCCGTCCATGCGGGGCATGGTGAGATCAAGCAGCACCAGGTCGATTTCAGCGCCTCTCTCGTTGTAAAGATCGACCGCTTCCCGGCCGTCGACCGCGGAAAGCACGGTAAATCCCATGTGTCGCAGCATGTCGCCAACCACGGAGCGAAGCATTTCTTCGTCATCGGCGAGCAATACGATACTCTGCCGGGACGTCTCTGCGACCGATGAGGACGTCTGCGTGTCGGCCTGCCGGGGTTCCCTCTCCTCGAGAACGGGAAACAACACTGTAAAGACGGTTCCCTGGCCGGGTTCGCTTTTAACGGCAAGCGTTCCATCGTGGGATCGGACGATGCCCAGCACCGCCGCCAGTCCCAGCCCTCGGCCCGTGAACTTGGTTGTATAGAAAGGATCGAACATCCGTTGCTGTGTTTCGGCATCCATACCGCAGCCATTATCGGATACACTCAGCTTGAGATATCGGCCCGGTGACAGTTCATCGGCCAGTTCAGTCCTCCGGAGATCCTCTTCATCGCACTGAACCGTCTCCAGCGACACGGTGATAACGCCGTTTTCCTCCGCCAGGGCCTCCGAAGCATTGATGATCAGGTTCATGACCACCTGCCTGATCTGGGTGGAATCGGCCGACATGGGCGGCGGATTATCTTCCAGGGTAAGGTTCAGGGTCGCTTTCTTCGAAATCGATCCCTTCAGCAGGTGTACCATCTCACGGATCAGCTCGGATGCATCCAGCGGTTCCCGTGAGAATGGAGCCTTTCCCGAAAAGGCCAGCATCTGTCGGCACAGGCCCGCGGCGTCCCGCGCCGCCTTTTCAATGTCGAGAATGCGTCTCCGGGCGGGCGAAAGGGGCGCCAACTCGGTAAGTGCAAGCTGCGCGCTCCCCAGTATCACCATCAATATATTGTTGAAATCGTGGGCGATGCCGCCGGCGAGTATGCCCAGGCTCTCAAGTTTTTGCCGCTGCTGAATGCGCCGTTCCAGTTTCAGCTGTTCTTCGCGCGCAGCCTCTCGTTCCCGCCGCATGTTTCGCAGTTGTATGGCCTCTTTTACTGAAAAAGGCAACCGCGGCAGGTGTTCCTTGATAACGTAATCGGTAGCGCCCGCTTTAATGCATGCTACGGCGATCTCCTCGTTGGTGGAACCCGTGCAGAGAATAAAAGGGAGCTGCGGGTCATGTTCCAGGGTCAGCCTCAACGCCTCCATGCCGTCAAAGAGCGGCATGGAGTAATCGGAAACCACCACGTCGGGACTGAAATCACTGAGAGCCGCGAGAAAATCATCGCGCGAATCAACACGCCGGGTGGTAAATAGCAGCCCTTCCTTTTCCAGCACCCGACAGGCCGACTCAAAATCGGAGGAAAGATCTTCCACGAATAGTATTCGCAGGCCGTGGTCGGGTTTCATGTCGTTCCTTTCACCGGGCGCCTCACGCGGACACCCGGATGGCTGACCGCCGCCCGTCGACATAAAATCGACCGGGCGGCAAGCGCGCAAACCCGTTCAGTAGGTTTCGGCGAAGAGTTCGAAGTAAGCCTGGGGATGGACGCAGGCCGGGCATTCCTGGGGCGCTTCCGTCCCTTCGTGAATATAACCGCAGTTTCCGCATTTCCAGAGCACCGGTTCTTCCCGTTTGAAGGCCCTTCCCGTTTCGAGGTTTCGGGCCAGTTTCTTGTAGCGGGTTTCGTGCCGCTTCTCGGCTTCGGATATCTTCATGAACGCCGCCGCTATTTCGGGGAAGCCCTCTTCGCGAGCGACTTCTGCGAAAGCGGGGTACAACTCCGCCCATTCCTCGTACTCGCCGGCCGCCGCCGCCTGCAGGTTCTCGAGAGTCGAGCCCTGGGCAACGGGATAGGGCGATGTGATTTCTATCGTCGTCGGCAACTCGCCTTCAAAGCCGGCCAGCAGGAACTTGTAGAACCGCTTGGCGTGTTCCTTTTCATTGTCGGCCGTTTCAATAAAAATATTTTTAATCTGTTTGTATCCTTCCTTGTCCGCCACCGACGCATAATAAGTGTAGCGGTTTCGCGCCTGCGATTCGCCCGCGAAGGCCTTCAGAAGATTCTCCGCCGTTTTCGTCCCCTGCAACTTTTTCATGTCACTCCTCCTTCAATTATTTCATTGTTTATCACGGCATTGCGGACACAGACCCCGGTAATAGACATTCCTTTTTCGCACCAGGAATGATTCGAGACCCGCCTCGACCAGCGCATCCGCGCGAATTGGAAAGTCAAAAATCCTGCCGCATGATTCGCACTCGAAATGACCATGGTCATCCAGGCGCGCGTCGTAATGCGTCTCGTTGCCGTCCGTCGCCACGCGCCTGATCAGGTCCGCATCCTCAAAAAGCGTGAGCGCGTTATACACGGTCGTTTTTGAAAGTGTCGGAATCTCTTCCACGAGCTCCCGGTACACGTCGTCGGCCGTCGGATGCTCACTGCTTTCAACGAGACATTCCAATATTCTCAACCTCGGGAAAGAAGGTTTGATCCCGTTTTCCATCAACCGCTTTTCCGCGGTGTTGTGCTTCGACATGTTCCCGTCCCCTGAATTACACTGATTATATTTCTGTTATGGTTTCATTACATAAACGAAACCATTCCGTCAAGCATAATTTTCGCCGTCATTCTGTCGCCTTTACCTGAAATACGCGGATACCGCAGGGATCCACGTCTATCACGGCGTTTTCGATGGAAAGTGTCTGCTTCGAATCTGAAAAAACATCCCGAGCAAGGAGTGTCCGGGCAGTGCCGGCAACAATTGACAGGTCGACCGGTACGCTGTACCCGTTGTTCACATCGAGATTGGCAAGAACGAGAAAACCCTCATCATCGTTTCGGTTCCGCCTCCGCAGAACCCCCAGCACGGCGCCGTGATCCCCGTCGACAAAATCAATATTGCCCTCATGATGAAAAAGTTCCCACCGTGAAAAAAGTCCGTTGACGCGTTGAATGCCCTCGACGACGGCTTGAGTGGAATTGAACCCGGTCTTCTTTCCCCTGCCGATGAAATTTATTTTTTCCGGAACACCGTACTCCGTTCCCTGGACAATGCCCGTCCTGCCCGTTCCCATGAGCGCCGCCGCCGCGTATCGCGGCACCGCGGCTTCGGGCGCACCGAAAAGCTGTGCCGGCGTGCCCGTGTCATGGGTGGTGATGGGTACGTAATGGCGAACCTGGCCGCCGATGTCGTGAAGATAGCGGATATAACGTCGCAGGTCTGCGGCGTAGGGATATTCCCAGGAATTGGCGAGAAAGCAGTCTATCTGCCATTCCTCCGCTCGTTTCAACACCGTGTTGGAATCGGTAAAAAACTCCGCCATGACCACCAGGTCCGGACAGGCCCGGCGCAGTTCGGGCAGCAGGTGAGCGATAAATCCCTCATGGCTGGAATGAAGGTTGTCAAGGCGCACCATGCCCCCGGTCAGACAGGCGAAATGCGACCAGAAAAGCGAGTACCGGGTCATGTAATCCCAGATGTCCGCCCGTATTTCGTCATGGGGATGATCGTAGTAAATTTTTACCAGGT
>JAGYOR010000133.1 GCA_018399535.1 Deltaproteobacteria bacterium
GAGCATCTTGGGATGGAACACGAATATATGAAAACGCACAATCCCGCTGAAGACCCCGATATGAAGCAGATGTGACGTCAAAGTGGTTCGCTGTATTATCAATTTTAAAAAAACAAGGCGGGGATGATGTTTTCCCCCGCCTCGTCTGTTCTGATGTAGTTTTTGTTAAACCAGAAATCCTTCTTCAGGAATTCTCATCGCGCTGGTCTCGTCCCTGGTCAGTGTTTCCAGCTTTGCCGGAACAAGCGCGGTTGTCCTGTTGATGAAGAACCTGGCGCTTTCGATTTTTCCGGTATAGAAAGCCTTTTCCTTGTCAAGGGTCGCTGCTTCGAGTTTTTCGGTTGCCACGTTTGCCATCCAGATATGGAACCAGCCGATCAATGCTTCCGACAGGCAGTCGAGGAAATCGTACGCGGCGAGAAGCGGAACGAAGGGGTTGGTCTTTATCAGAGAGCTGAAGGTCATGGCGGCCTCGGCGCACTTGTTGAGTGCGGTTTCGACGATAACGGCTTCTTCCTTCAGGTTGTCGTTGTTTTTTGCCTTGCCCACTTCATCCTGGGTTTCGCCGAGAAGGTTCATGAAGTACAGGCCTTTTTTCGCCCCGAGCTTCCTGCCAAGCAGATCCATGGCCTGGATGCCGTTGGTGCCTTCATAGATCGGGTTGATCCTGTTATCGCGGGCCATCTGCTCGACGGGATATTCCTTGCAGTAGCCGTAGCCGCCGTAAGTCTGAATGGCCAGCCAGGTAACCTCGTCGCCCATGTCCGTGCAGTAGGACTTGACAAGCGGCGTGAGAACCTCGATCATGCCGGTCCACTTGAAGAGCTCGTCATCGGTGGCGGCGGCTTTCTGTTTGTCCATGCAGTAGTAAACATAAAAAGCCAGGGCCCTGATGCCTTCGGTGATGGATTTCATGCGAATAAGCATTCTCCTGACATCGGGATGTTGAATAATCGGGGCCTGTGGCGCGGCGGGATCACCCATTTTCATAATATTTGATCCCTGGAGTCGTTCCTTCGCGTAGGCGAGCGCGTGCTGATATGCAGCACTGGAAAGAGCGACGCCCATCATGCCGACACCCTGGCGTTCTTCGTTCATCATGTGGAACATGATCTTCATGCCTTCGCGCTCTTCCCCCATCAGGTAGCCGATGCAGTTACCGTTTTCGCCGAAGTTGATCGTACAGGTTCCGTTGCCGTGAATGCCCATCTTGTGTTCGATGTTGCCCGTCGTTAAGTCGTTCGGCTCGCCGAGACTGCCGTCCGCGTTGAACCTGATCTTGGGTATCATGAAAATCGAGATGCCCTTTGTTCCTGGAGGGTCGCCCACAATCCTGGCAAGGACGGGATGGATAATGTTTTCCGTGAGATCATGGTCGCCTGCGGATATGAAGCTTTTGGTGCCTGTAATTGAGTACGTGCCATCATCATTTCTTTTCGCTGTGGCCTTCAAGGCGCCCACATCAGAACCGGCGCCCGGTTCGGTCAGGCACATGGTCCCGGCCCACTGGCCCGTGTACATTTTCTCCAGCACGATATCCCGCAAGTCATTGTGAAGAAAGTCTTCCATAAGCCGCGCGGCGCCGTGGGTCAGTCCCGGATACATCATGAATGCCTGGTTGCCGGCCAGGAACATGTTTGCACATGCCGCGCTGACAAGCGCGGGCAATCCCTGGCCGCCGACCTCATAGCTTTCGGATGTCGACAGCCAGCCGCCTTCGCAGTAGAGCCGGAATAACCTGTGGTATGCCTCGGGCACCGACACGGCGCCGTTTTCGAATTTTGCCTCCACCGGCACGCCTTGCACTTCGTCGGGATAGGTGGGAGCGATCTCGTTTTCCGTCAGTTTAGCTGCCTCCGAAAGAACCATGTTCACCATGTCCGCATCATGGTCTTCAAAGGGCGGTTTCCCCAGGAGGTCGCCTATTTTAAAGACCTCATGAAGTAAAAATTGAATATCCCTTACATCTACCCATTCGCTTGCCATGCCGTACTCCTTTCTTGAGTGACCGGTGCACTCTTTTTTGATGGGAATATCTGTGACGCATGGAACTACGAAAGGTATGCCCCCTAAAGTTGAAGCTGTCAACAAAAACACTTCACAAAAACACTTCATTTATTGGGGAAAATACATGATTGATTCTCCTGACTGGCCGGCTTTCGAAGGCTAATCAGTGGTCGGCAGGAGGAGCCCGCAGGGGAGAGAGCAGAATGCCTCTTCCCTGCGAGCAAGTCAGTGCGCGTGGAACCGGTTGGAGGTGGCGCCCGAGATCCCGCCGGCCCGACCTTTGCTTCGGGAATTACCCCTGCCCGTTGAAGTATGAGACCTGTCGTCGGGATTGTTCTTGTTTGCGCCCCTGATTCCGGGGACGTCAGTGCTCGATGATTTTGTTTGCGTCGTTCGCATGCCGCCGCCGTTTATGGCGTGCGGAACGGGCGTTTTCGACGTTGGTTTCCATCTCTTCGCGATCTGTGCGGGGGGCGCCGATCTTTTAGTCCCGGTTGCGGGTGCGCCGGGCCTTTCGATACTTTTTCGTACATTATCAGAGATATTTTTCAACAGGTCGGCTCGTGTCTTGTTGTCCGGAGGCCCGCTTTTGGCTAACGGTTCACGCGGACCGGGTTTTTCGATGCTCTTTCGGACATTATCAGAGATATTTTTCAGTACGGGTGTTCGTGCCCCGTTGCCCGGAGTTACGTTTTTGGTCGACGAATCGGGGAGCCGGGGTTTAATAGCGGCTGTGTGCCCGGTAACAGTCCCGCCGCGGCTGAAAACGGTCCTGTCGGGTGTTACCGTCCGCGACGGTTTTCTTTCGATCTGTGAAGGCATGGGTCTGGTCCTTGTCACGGTTGTGCGTGAGGGGGTAATGACGCTTCTTTTCTTTGCGGGAGGCGGGGACGGGACGATATGCCTCGCGGGATGCGACGGGCGGGGCGCCCGTTTCCCCGGAACAGGTTTCCACTGTACTTTACGAGGGCTGTGGTACACGTGATAATGTCTGTTGAAACGTTTTGTGATATCGATGTTCACGATCGCGATGCTGCGTGAAGGCCAGTCGAAAAGAGACCAGCCGATCACGCCGAACCCTGCGTGAAGCGCTGCGGAAAACACGATCCTTGGGCGGATCACCGAAACACCCGGATAAAAGACGCGGAACGGCGGGTAGGACGGATACCACCAGGAGCCGTAGACGAACAATGGATCGTACACCGGAACGTACAAATAATAGGGACTGGCCGGTTCGATTTGAATGATTTTTTGTTCGACGATCACTTTTTGCTCGGTGGTGGAAACGAGGTTGCCCTCGGTCCTGGCACGCAACCGCAAGTCCTGAATGGTGTCCATGACGTGTTCTTGCTGGTAGATGAAGGCATCGCCGAGTTCCGTCGTCCAGGCAAGGTTGTTATTCATCATCGAAAGCACCTTGGGGTAGTAACAGAGCGACAGGATGCTCACATCCCAATTTTTCCCCCGCAGAGCCTCATCCAGGGACTCGCCCGTCAGATATGCGTTGCCGGTCAGCCATCGGTCGGCTTCCGATATTTCTGAGGGATAGGTTGCGGCCATAAGGACCTGGGACAGGAGGGGGTCGGGATACAGTGCAATCGGCGCGAGCAGCCGTGCCAGCTCTTCATCGCCGTAGGTGGTGTGCGCATGGGCTTCCATCGACCAGGGAAACAGGAAAACTGACAGCAACATGACGGTTATTATTTTTTTGATATGCGGAACTTTCATGGTAACCCTCCTGAATGCCCGTTGATGTTCTCCTCATGAATAACGGGCCGTTTATTTACTGTTGAAAGCAAAGATGAACCGTGGTTTTCTCGTTCCTCCCGTTCCTGATTGTGATTCAACCATACTGGATGAATGTGAAGAGAGAATGAAAAGATTATGAAAAATTGTGAAAACCGGGTAAAATCGTAACCATAATGATAAAATGCTGAAGAGCCCGAAGTGACGAATCGATTGTAAGCTCGACGCCGTTCTGCTAGTGTCTGAGTGTCTGATCGCCTAGGAACGTTCGGGAATAATTCCTTACGGGCAGGAAGCCGGGTTTCCTTACATCCGGCGGTTTGATACACTTCTCCACAGAGAAGGTATGTTCTCGTACGAGGAGGTGCGACATGGCGGGTACGAAGATTACCTGGCTGGGACACGCCGGGTTCCGGATTGTTTCGCCGGGAGGCAAGATTATCCTTATTGATCCGTGGCTCGAAGGTAATCCGCTGGCCCCGTTTGGCGTCAATGATCTGAAGGAAGCTGACCTGCTGCTGGTGACCCACGATCACTTCGATCACAGCGGCGACGCCGCGCTAATAGCGATTAAAACCGGGGCCACGATCGTCGGCATGCCGGAGACAATGCGGCGGCTCTGCGATGAAGAAGGAGTTCCGGAAAGCCAGATCGTACTGGGAACGGGAATGAACATCGGCGGCACGTACCAGGAGGACGGCATCGAAATCACCATGGTACAGGCCTTTCATTCCTCCCAGACGGGGGCTCCGGCCGGTTACATCGTCAGGATGGAAGACGAGTTCACCATCTATCACGCAGGCGACACCGGCATTTTCAGCTCCATGCAGCTATGGGGCGAGCTGTTCGACATCGACCTGGCACTGCTTCCCATCGGTTCCGTCTTTACCATGGATCCGCTGCAGGCTGCCATGGCGGCGAAACTTCTTCGGGCGAAACGGGTTATCCCCATGCATTACAGGACATTCCCGGTTCTTGTCCAGGATGCGACGTCTTTCGAGGAA
>JAGYOR010000134.1 GCA_018399535.1 Deltaproteobacteria bacterium
AATTGCGCGCCGACATGGAACTTCTGGAAGGTGCGGCCGCTCCCTTCGAGGTGCGGCATTACCTGTCGGGGAGTCAGACCCCCGTTTTTTTCGGAAGCGCCATTAATAATTTCGGCGTCAGAGAGCTTCTTGACGCCCTGGTGGAGATGTCGCCGGCGCCGCTTCCCCGGGAGACCCTGACCCGGGTTGTGTCGCCCTGCGAAGAGGCCTTTTCGGGCTTTGTATTTAAAATACAGGCAAACATGGACCCCGCGCATCGCGATCGCATAGCCTTCCTCAGGGTCTGTTCGGGGACGTTCCGCCGCGGCATGAAGGTGATGCACCACCGGACCGGCAAGGAAATCATCATCGCCAACGCCACCATCTTCATGTCACAGGACCGGACCAATGTTGAAGAGGCCTGGCCCGGCGACGTAATCGGCATTCACAATCACGGCGCCATAAAGATCGGGGATACCTTCACTGAAAAGGAGCCCCTTGCCTTCACGGGGATTCCGAATTTCGCTCCGGAGCATTTCCGGCGCGTACGGCTCCGAAATCCGATGAAGGCGAAACAGCTACAGAAAGGGCTGGTTCAGCTTTCCGAGGAAGGAGCCATCCAGGTTTTCCGCCCGAAGGGGAAAAGCGATTATATTCTCGGCGCCGTGGGAATGTTGCAGTTCGACGTGACAGCCCAGAGACTGCGGGACGAATACGGGGCTGATACGGTGTACGACGAGACGCCCTATACCATCGCGCGGTGGATCGACTGCGGCGATCGGGGGCGGTTCAGGGAGTTCGAGGAAAGAAACCGGTCGTCGGTTTTCTTTGACGCCGATGACAGGCCGACCTTTCTCACGTCCAGTGAATGGCGGCTCGAACACGTCATGGAAGCCTGGCCCGATGTGGAATTTTATAAAACCTGCGAGCAGGCGTGAGGGGAGGCTCGATGAATCTGCAAAACACCGGCCTGGTACTTGAAGGCGGCGGATTCCGGGGTATTTACACCTCGGGCGTTCTTCACTGGTTCATGGAACGGGATATCTACTTTCCCTATGTCATCGGTGTTTCCATGGGGGCGTGTAACGCCGCGAGCTACGTTTCCCGCCAGCCCGGAAGGAATCGTATCGTCAACATAGAATTCGTTAATGATTCCCGTTATATGAGCGTTCGCCGCCTGCTGACGCGGGGTGAACTGTTCGGCATGGACTTTATTTTCGGCGCCATTCCGCGCGATCTTGTTCCTTTCGACTTTAAAACTTTTTTTGAAAACGATCAGGCCTGCGTCACCGTCGTTACCGACTGCGTCTCGGGGGAAGCGGTATATTACGAAAAAAGGATCATCGGGGACGATTACATGAAGCTGCTTCAGGCTTCAAGCACGCTGCCGTTCGTCGGGAAGCCCGTCCCGCTGGACGGAAGGCTGTTCATGGACGGGGGATTGGCCGATTCGGTGCCTCTTGCCAGGAGTATCGAGGACGGCAATGCCAGGAACGTTCTTGTGCTGACCAGGCCCCGGGGATACCGCAAAAGGCGTTCGCCCCTCGTGGACGTCATTGCCGGGATTCGATACCGGTCACTGCCGGGGGTCCGGAAAAACATGGCCCTTCGCGCGGAACGGTACAACGCGGTCATGGATAAGATCGACAGGCTCGAGGCGGGAGGAAACATATTTGTCGTTCGCCCCCGTGAACCTGTGAGGGCGGGAAGAATCGACAGAAACAAAATCAGGCTTATCGACGCCTACAACCAGGGATATGAAGACGCCGAATATTACCGGGACGGGATTTTCTCCTACCTGGACGGGTAACGGACGCCCGAAGGAACGAGCAGGAATGCCGCTACGGGTGACGGCGTTTCCTCCCGTGCTAAAGTCTCTTGGCCACTTTGCGGAAGTGATGCCCGTAGATCATGAGTGTAATCGCCTCCGTAAAGGCGGAGCGGTACCGCACGGCGGCCTTGACCACCATTTTCCAATAATACCACTGGGAGATGCCGTTTCCCAGGACGCCCATGTACACCATTGATTTGAAAAAGGCGGTCAGTTGCCGGAAGTCCGGCCGTTTTCGCGGAACGCCGGAGGGTTTGTAGTTGTCCAGGAACATGGTCAGCCGTTCGTAAAAATATTTCGGGTTGTAAATGGTTTTTACCAGGTTGCGGTATCCTTCCAGGAGCTTTTCCCTGTCCATGGCGGGAATGAAGTTCAGGCTGCCGTCGGTGTTGTTCCCCGTTGCCGCGTCGGCGAGGCGGTCTTCTTCTTTGAGGCGCTGCCAGAGCCTGGTATTCGGCAAGGCCTGCAACAGACCGACCATGGCGGTCACCACGCCCGACTCCTGAATAAATTTGACCTGCCGCGAAAAAATGCTTTCATCGTCACTGTCAAAACCGACGATATAGCCTCCCATCACGCCGAGACCGCGGTGCTGCAGTTTCCGGATCGACGTTGTCAGGTCATGTTTCAGGTTCTGCATCTTTGAACATTCCCTGAGGCTTTCCTCGTTGGGCGTTTCGAGACCGATGAAAACGTTGTTGAATCCGGCGCGGACCATGAGGTCGATGAGTTCGTCGTCTTCGGCGATGTTGACGGATGCCTCCGTGAAAAGCGTGAAAGGATGGCCGTGACGTTCCATCCAGTCGATGACGGAAGGCAGCATGGCCTTGATGGCCCGCTTGTTGCCGATGAAATTATCGTCGACCACAAACACGCTTTCCCGCCATCCGCTGTCGTAGATGGCCTGCAGTTCATCGATGAACCGGGACGCCTTTTTAAGCCGTTGGCGGTGGCCGAAAAGGGTCGTCACGTCGCAGAATTCGCAGTCGAAAGGGCACCCCCTCGAAAACTGGATCATCATCGACGCGTAATCTTTTCCCCTGATCAGGTCAAGGCGTGGAAGAGGCGTTTTGGAGAGATCGGGGAACCCTTCCGCCCGGTATAACGGGAGTGCCCGGCCTTCGGCCAGGTCTTTCAGAAAAACAGGAAGGATCTGTTCCGCTTCACCAAGAACGAGATGATTGACCCGGTCGGCGTATTCATCGGGAAGGGCCGTGAAAAGCGGCCCCCCGGCGATGGTCGTTTTCCCTGACTGTTCGCAGCGCGTGAGCACGCGGTCAACCGAGTCTTTCTGGACGAGCATCGCGCTTATCATGACGCAATCGGCCCAGCGGAGGTCCCGGTCGGACAGTTTCCTGATGTTGAGATCGACCAGGCGGAGATTCCAGTCCCCGGGGAGCATGGCCGCCACCGTGAGCAACCCCAGGGGCGGGAAGGCCGTCTTTTTGCCGACGAACTTGACTGCGTATTTAAAACTCCAGAATGTAACGGGATAACGGGGATATACTAAAAGTACGTTCATGATGATTCCTGCTCGTTCTTTCCGGCATGCCGGAAGGTGACCGGGTTGCCGATATTTATTATTTTGTAAATAGTTTTAATAGGATATCAGAACAACGCGGGTCAATGCAACAGAAATCGGGGGGGCTCCGCTTTGATGACGACGGCATGCCGTATTTGCCGGGACCTGTTTCCGGTCTGACAGTGCGTGACGAAAGGGATTTTTAGCGGTCGGTGACTATTTTCGAGAAATCAGCCACACGGAAAAAGAGTTCCGCCATGCCGGCAAGCAGGGCGAGCCGATTCAACCTGATCCGGTCGTCGTCGGCCATGACCAGAACAGATTCGAAGAAGGCGTCCACGGGTTTCCGCAGCCGGGCGAGGAGAGACAGGGTCGTCCGGTAATCACCTTTATCCAGGGCCGCGCCCGTTTCTCCGCTGACGTTCAGGTAGGTTGCGTAGAGATTTTTCTCTGCGTCGCACTCGAAAAGCGTTTCGTCGACGGCGCCGCCGCCGGAGCCTTTTAAAATATTGACGATCCGTTTAAAGGCGGTTACCAGGGGTTCGAAATCAGGGTGGTTCTTGAAGTCCTCCACGGCCTCGATCCGGGCGACGATGTCCACGAGGTCGCCTGCATCTATGCTCAATACGGCGTCGACGACATCATAGGGATGTCCCTGGCTGATGAGCTGGTTTTCGAAACGGCCCCTGAAGAAGTCCAGAACATCCGACCTGATTTCCTCGACGGGTCGCTTGAGTATGGACGTCATGGTCGCCAGACATCGATCTACCAGGTCGCCCAGGGACAGCCGCCAGTTTTTATTTAAAATGATGTTTATCACGCCAAGGGCCTGCCGTCTCAGGGCGTAGGGATCTGCTGTTCCAGTGGGGATAAGGTTTACGCCGAAGCAGGCCGTGATGGTGTCCGTTTTGTCGGCGATGCCGACGATGGCGCCGATATCCGATTCCGGAAGGTCGCCGCCGGCCTGAATAGGCAGGTAATGTTCGTAGACGGCCCGGGCAACCTCGGGGTCTTCGCCCTGAATCAGTGCGTATTCCCGGCCCATGACTCCCTGGAGCTCGGGGAATTCATACACCATCTGCGTTTCAAGGTCCGCTTTGCAGAGAAGCACCGCCCTGTCGACCGGCGACGCCAGCTCCGGATTGACTTTTCCTGTTATATAAGCCGCGAGTTCCCGGAAACGCATGACTTTTTCATGGGACGTTCCCATGAGACTGTGAAAAACCACGCTCTTGAGGGCTTCCAGTCCCTGTTCGAGCGGCTTTTTTCGGTCTTCTTCGAAGAAGAACCGTGCGTCGGTGAGTCGGGCCCGAAGCACCTTTTCATTCCCGGCGGCCACGATGGCCGGGTTCCGCGGTTCGGTGTTGTTGACGGTTATGAAGTGCGGGAGCAGCTTGCCTTCGTCGT
>JAGYOR010000135.1 GCA_018399535.1 Deltaproteobacteria bacterium
TCGGGGAAGAAAAAAACCACGAACACCGTTACGAGAAGAACAATAAGAAGAACCGGCAACACCGCCTTGAGACATCTCACCGGGCGTTCCCTCCCGCCGGACACTCATCGAGCCAGATCATTACTTCTCCTCCGCTTTCGGCAATTCTCACAGTCTCGTCATTTCCTGTCGGTCATTGCGCCCGCAGAACAAAAAAGGTCTCCAGGAAGTCCGTCGCCCACACTGCGCCATGAAAACCGCAACTCCCGGAAAAGCAGCCCCCTTGTCCGGGGTATGGGAGCAACAACACCGGAATTCTCCCCCTGTCACCGCTGTTCGTTTTGTCCCGTCCCTGTTGCCGATTCTCCCCATATTCCAATGCCGTCGGGTACGTGCACCGTGCTGGTGGGGAAGGCTACTTCGGCGCCGTGGGCCAGTATGATGTCCATTATCCTGAACAATACATCTTCCTTAACCCGGTGATACTCTGACCAGGCCGTGGTCCTGGTAAAACAGTACACGAAAAAATCAAGCGACGAGGCGGCAAATTCATTAAAGTAAACCATCATAAACTGATTCTGGTCGATATCTCCATGATCCTTCAGCATGGACCGTACGTCTTCGAGGATGCCCTTCAGCTTTTGAGCGTCGTCATACCGGACGCCCACTGTTTCGAATATCCGGCGGTTTGTCATTCGCGATGGATTCTGAAGGGTAATTGTCGTAAAAGCGGCATTCGGCACGTAAAGGGGCCGCTTGTCGAAAGCCCTGATCCTGGTAAGCCGCCAGCCTATCTCTTCGACCGTTCCCTCGATATCCCTGTCCGGCGATCTCACCCATTCACCCACCGCGAAAGGACGGTCCAGATAAATCATCAATCCGCCAAAAAAATTCGCCAGCAGATCCCGTGCGGCGAACCCCATGGCTATACCCCCCACGCCTCCGAAGGCAAGTACGCCCGATATGCTGAAGCCAAGGGTCTGCAAGATAACCAGGGCTGCCGTAATGACAACGGAAATTATCAGGAGCTTGCTGACGGCGTCAGCTGTTGTCGGATCATACGTCTCGCCCCTCCGTATCCGCTTGTTCCTGATATTGTCCTGCGCCACCTTGATGAACCGGATCGTAAACCAGGCGAGGACCGCGATAATGCCTACGTCGCGCAGGGGCTCCACCGCCTGAAAGGGGGGTGACTCAGTTTCATATCCCACTATCTGGACAGCGAAAGCTATTCCCACCAGCCAGATAAAAACCGTGACCGGTCCCCGCATGGCATTCACCAGGGCGTCGTCCCAGACATATCGTGTTTTCAGCAGCCTGTCGTGCAACCTCCTCAGTAGTACCTTCTGAATAAAAGCCAGAAGAAGACAGACAAAAATCACGACAAACGCCTGGGTTATCCAGAAATGTTCGCCGCTGAATGCGCGAAGACTCTTTAAAATATCAGTAAACTCCATATCCGCTCCATGTAGTGTTTATTTCACCCTCCTTCCCGTTCCGCCGTCATCGCCGCAAGATCAAGGGCGTTTCGCACGGCATGTCCCGCTTCATCGTTGTCAAAATAACAGTAGATATCCAGCCCTCGGTCAGACCAGGCCGCGAAGGCTTCTGCCCATTGCGAAAGGATCGCTTTGCTGTATTTCCCGCGATATGCATCGTCGGGCCCGTGAAGCCGGACATAAACAAAATCAGCCGTTATCTCCAAAGGAGACCGGTACCCGGCCAGGTCGTAAATACAGAAAGATGCGTTGTGCTTCCGCAGAAGCTCACAGGCCTCCGGATTCAGCCAGCTCCGGTCGCGGAACTCGAACACGTATCGCAGCCCCGCCGGCAATCCTTCAAGAAACCCGGCAAACCGTTCCCCGTTAAAACCCCATCGGGGTGGTAGCTGGAAAAGAATCGGCCCCAGCTTTTCTCCCAGGACGCCGACCTTTTCCAGGAACGTGGACAGGGCTTCCTCCGTGTGGTGCAGCTTTTTCATATGGGTGATATAGCGGCTCGCCTTCACGGCAAAGAAAAACCCCTCCTGGACACTATCACGCCACTCGGCGAACGTCTTCCGTTCCGGAAGCCGGTAAAAGGAGTTATTAATCTCCACCGTTTTAAACCGTTCGGCGTAATAAGGAAGAAACTCCCGCGCCGACAGATTCGCCGGATAAAACGGTCCTTTCCAGCTCTTATAATGCCACCCGGATGTACCCACCAAAATCATAGGAACGTTCTTACGTTATTACTTTATTCGATTTTCAGCATTCCAAACGCCGGCACCTTGCCCGGTTCCGCTCTTCCCGCCGCCGGCACAAGTCCGAGACAACGTTAAAACGGCTTCCCCCTCATATACCTAGCGATTCAGAAGATCGGAAGGCATATCCTTTACTTTCCCACCAAACTCCTCGATCTTTTTCTTGTACTCTTCAACCAGCTCTTTCAGCTTACCAACTTGTCCTTTAAGCTTCTCATTTTCGGAGGTCATACTGCTCAATTTTTCGCCGAGTTCTTTCGCCTTTGCCTGTGCCTCCCTGACCTTGTCCTCAAGGTCGGCACCCGCGCCCCTGGAAAGTTCGGCGATCTCAGCCTTCGCCTCTGCCAGCTCAGCCTTTACATCCTCAAGTTCGGCAACCGTCTTTTCATGCTCATCCTTGCTTACTCCGCATCCTGCCAGGGCAAACATAAATACCACCAGCACCCCCAATGTTATGACCTGAAGCTTTCTCATCGAAATCTCCTTTCTTCTCAACATTTTTCACTATTAAAATTATTATATATTTTGATTTAAAACAAGGCGATAAAGCTGACTGAAGAAAGCTCTCATTTTTCAAATGCCTGCAATTCCCGCCTTCGGTGACTTTTTTCGGGAGTTGACAAAACCGCCCGTTCCTGCTTGAAAGAGTCCGCACCCGTGATTCAGACTTCTAAAAATACGACTGACATTCTTGGAGGATAGCATCAATGGATTACGAACAGATCACGTACAATCAGGAAGACGGGATCGCACTGGTCACACTTAACAGGCCCGAAGCGCTCAACGCCTGGACGCCCGTCATGATGGAGGAAATACTGGACGCCCTTGACCGTGCCGACGAAGACGACGCGGTCCGCGTAATCATATTTACAGGCTCCGGTCGCGCCTATTGCGCCGGCGCCGATCTAAGTGCCGGCGGCTTCAGAAAATCGGATGAACATTCTTTCCGCGACACGGCGGGCCAGGTGACGCTTCGCCTGTTCAACATGAAAAAACCCGTCATCGCCGCCCTGAACGGAAACGCCGTGGGAGTCGGCATTACCATGACCCTGGCGATGGATATTCGTATCGCTTCGGAAACCGCGCAAAAAATCGGTTTCGTTTTCAACCGCCGCGGCGTGGTGCCCGAGGGATGCAGCACCTTTTTCCTGCCCCGCATCGTCGGCGTCAGCAAGGCCGCCGAACTCATCCTGACGGGACGTCTCTTTAACGCCCGTGAAGGCCTGGAACTGGGTCTCTTCAGCCGCGTTGTCCCGGCGGAAGAACTGTTGACTACGGCCCGGCAGATCGCCCGCGAAATCGCCGACAATACGTCGGCCGTCTCAACCGCTCTGGCTCGACAGCTGCTCTGGAAAATGCTCGGCGAAACCGATCCCATGAACACGCACATTCTGGAATCGAAGGGTTTCGGCTACATGCTCGACTCAGAAGACTCGAAGGAAGGCGTCTTGTCGTTCAAGGAAAAACGGCCGTCCCGGTTCACCATGAAACCGAGCTCCGACATGCCCGATTTTTATCCCTGGTGGAAGGACAAACCATTCCCCGGCTGATATTTTTACGTCCGAAAGAATCGGGCAGCGGACCCATACTCCGTAAACGCCGTCAGTTTCGTCCGCCGGGCTTTCAAGCAGACAAGAAGAACCCGGTATTCCGTGCAGCTGATCCTTCGGAGGAACCGTTATATTATTAGAAAGAAACTCGCAACCCTGCGTAAATATTGTGACTCCCGTATTCCATCTCCATGTTCGGCCGGAAATCCGCGTCCGAGGTTCCGAAATATCGGTACGTCAGATCAACAGTAAACCGCCTGGTGATTTCGTACGCCACGCCTGCCCCTACCTGGTACGCGAAAACCGTGTCATGTCCGCCCGGCTGGCCGCCACCCGTTACTAAATTAATATTTCCCACATCCACGCGGGCAATGCCGATCCCGGCACTCACGAACGGCGTCACCGAAGTTTTGTTCAGAAAATCATAGTAACCGTTCAAGAGCAGCGCCCGGCTCGACGCGCTTCCCGACCAGACAGCCCCGGGGACCCCGTTGACAACAACCTTGTCCACGTCATTGTTGAGAAAGGCCAGCTCAACTTCTCCTCTAACCGCTCCCGAAGCGTAGCCGATGCCGACCGCTATGGCCAGGTCATCGTCGTATTCCAGCTCTATCGATGTTCCCGGCGCCGCCGCATCCGTCACATCACTATCCGTCAATATACCCAGCCCCAGCTTGTAATGGGCGTACAACCCGTCCGCTCCGTAAACCGCCGGACTCAGAGCAAATAACATAAGGGAGCCGACGAATAAAACTGAAAGTATTCTTTTCATTTTTTCATCCTCCGCTCTTTGTTTTTCTTACTTTCGTACTATTTATGAAAATTTGTCAATAATTATCCGACCGTGGCACATTACCGCTTTCATGCCCGGCAAACAGCATTTGACACAAAGAACCGTCTGCTAAACGATACCAGGCGTGCAGTGGTTCTTTATGCATGAC
>JAGYOR010000136.1 GCA_018399535.1 Deltaproteobacteria bacterium
CAAACAGGAAACCCGAATGAAACCAGAATCCGTGTGGTACATGTCGAAGAACGACCAGGTTGCTGAAACCCGGCTTGCCGCTGAACTCGGCATCGGTCTTCTCATGGCGCGAATCCTGGTGAACCGTGATATACAGACGCCGGAACAGGCAAAGAAGTTTCTTTTCCCATCATTGAAGGATTTGCACAATCCCTTTCTTCTCAGTGATATGCGCCGCGGCGTCGACCGGGTCATTCAGGCAATTCATAACGACGAAACCATCGTCGTGTTCGGTGATTACGACGCGGACGGCATCACGTCCACGGCTGTCATGACGGATTTTCTCGCTGGACTGAACGGAAAAGTCTTCCGCTATATTCCGGATCGTATTCGTGAAGGATACGGCCTGAACAGGAAGGCAATCGACGCCATCGCCGCCCGCGGCGCAACGCTTATCATCACCGTCGACTGCGGTATTTCGAACTTCGACGAAATTGAATATGCGATGACACGTCACGGAATCGACACAATCGTCATCGATCATCATGAAATTCCCGATCGTTTTCCTCCGGCAACTGCAGTCATCAACCAGAACAGGACAGACAACGAGTTTCCCTGTCGAACGCTTGCCGGCGTAGGCGTTGCATTCAACTTTCTCATAGCTCTCCGCGGAACCTTGAGAGAACAGGGATTTTGGAAAAACGGGGAGTATCCGAACCTGAAGGACTATCTTGACCTGGTGGCACTGGGAACAATCGGCGACCTGGTCCCACTGACGGACGAAAACAGGATATTCGCCAGGATCGGCCTTACCGTCATGGAAGAAGGGAAACGTGCCGGAATTAAGGCCCTGAAGCTGGTGAGCGGCATTGAAAATTCCAGCATCAATTCGGAATCAGCCGCCTTCAAGCTGATTCCCCGGTTAAATGCGGCCGGCCGCATCGGGTCTCCCGAAGAAGCATTACGATTGCTCATGGCGGACAATTTCGACGAGGCCCTTCGTTTGGCTCGCCGTCTCGACGAGATGAACCGTGAACGACAGGACATAGAGAGAAAAATTCTCGCCGAGATCCTGGAAATGATCGAGTCTGACCGCAGCATCGCCGAGGGCAACTGTTTCGTCCTGGCCTCCAAAAAATGGCATCCCGGCGTGATCGGCATCGTTGCATCGCGCCTGGTTGAACGGTATTACCGCCCCGCCCTCCTCATCAGCCTGAAAGACGGCGTCGGCAAAGGTTCGGGACGAAGCATCGCCGAGTTCAATCTTTACGAAAACCTTGAATCACGGTGCGCCTCCCTCTTTACCGCCTTCGGAGGCCACCGGTATGCCGTCGGATTGTCCATCATGGAAGAACACATTGACGATCTGGCGCGGCTGTTCAGTGACGCGGTCAGGGAAAGCGTCGGCGATATTCACCCGGTCAGGCCGATCCAGGTAGACGCGGAATGCAGTCTCGCCGACATCGATTATCCGCTGCTGTCGCAACTCGAAATGCTCGCGCCACACGGCGCCATGAATCCCGAACCGGTGCTTCGTGCCAACAATGTCTCCGTCACGTCCCACACCGTTGCCGGAGGCGCTCATCTCCGACTTTCCGTGAGCGAGAACGGCACGGAGCGGGAATGCATATGGTTCAACAGCGCCCGTTATTTCGGTTCGCTCGAGGGATCGCGCATGGACATTCTCTTTACTCCCCAGGTAAACAGGTGGCGTGGAGGGTCGACGATTCAACTCAAGATCCGCGACGCCGTTCCGGCCGGCTCATCGCAAAACGAACATTAAGGGATCGATTGATTTCCCTTTTCCCGCGTGATATGTAAAAATTATTCCTTTCCAGCAATACTCTTTTCAAGGAACGACAATGTTTTCCAGACGAGCGATCCGGCGTCCTCGCTTCAACATGAACCTGCAGAGCCTCCTCATTGTCGGGTTCCTCACAGCCGCGTGTCTGACGGGCCTCGTGGCGACAGCCGTCGGCATGCATCTTATCAACAAAAACACCATCGGTGAAGTTCACCGCACCATAGAACACAACATCAACGCGGCCAGTCTGATCTACGAACATGACCTGGACCGGCTTTTGTTCCAGCTTCGCATGGCTGCCCTGAGGCTTCAATTGTGCAACGGCGGCCAGATACTCCTGCTTGAAAATCCCTGCGAAGTGCAACAAATCATCGGTGAAAGCGATACCGGACACGCGCCGCCGGACATGCTTTTTATAGTCGATCGCGAAGGACGGGTAACCCAGGGTATTTCAAACCCCGAACTGACGGCGGGAGACGTTACCGGTGATCCGCTGGTGCAAAGGTGCCTGGAAACCGGGCTTCACCAGTCCGCCACGATACTGATGCCGGTTGAACAGGTGCTGTCCGAAAACCCCCTGCTTGCCGACCGGGTCGACATTCCCGTTATTGAAACCCCCCAGTCGGCGCCCCTCCAGAAGGAACGGTTGACGGAATCTCTCGTTGCACGAGCGGTCGTTCCCCTCAAGGACCGCGATGGAAATATTGTCGGCGCGGTTGTGGGAGGAATCCTGCTTAACAACGACTTTCAAATCGTCGATCGTATCGTCAGGGCGATTTACGGAAATGAACAGTATCGCGGACTCGAAGTAGGGTTCGCCACCATTTTTCAGGGCGGCGTGCGTATTTCCACGAACGTCACCACGAAAGAAGGATCGAGGGCAGTTGGAACCACGGTGTCTGAAGAAGTCTACCGGACGGTGATCGAAAAAGGAGAGGCCTGGATCGGAAGGGCCTTCGTCGTCAACGACTGGTACATCAGCGCCTACCTGCCCATTCGTTCACCGGCCGGCGATGTCATAGGCATGCTGTATACCGGTGTGCTTGAGGCGACGTATACGGACATGAAACGTTCATCCATGTTCATCTTTCTCACTGTAACATTTCTCGGCGTGGTCGGGGCGTTCATCGTTTCATGGCGGTTTGGCAGAACCATCATAGAACGGGTCCGCATACTCAAGGACGCCACCGACGCAATCGCATCAGGAAATCTCGATTACAAGGTCAGGCACAAGGCCCTGTCGGGCCTGGACATGCTCGACGATGCCTTCAACAACATGACAAAATCCCTCAAGGATCGCGACGAGCGCCTCAAGAAGGTTTTTCAGCAGCTGACAAAAAGTGAACGGCTTGCAGCACTGGGCCAGATAGCGGCCGGCGTGGCTCACGAGATAAACAATCCGCTGGGAGGAATCGTGCTGTACAGCAACCTCGTGCTCGAGGATCTTCCGGAAGAAAATGCAAATCAACGTCAAAACGTCGAAAAAATTATTTACCAGGCCAACCGGTGTAAGGCGATTGTTCAGAACCTGCTTGATTTTTCCCGCTCTCCCTCGGGCGAAATGATACCGATGCAGATCAACCGCGTTATTCTCACCTCCCTGGGGCTTGTCAAGGACCAGTCCATGTTCCTGGGAATCAACGTGGAAACGAACCTTGCCGAGGACCTTCCGGATGTCATGGGCGACCAGTCCAGACTTGAACAGGTGTTTTTGAATATTTTCGTCAACGCCGTCGACGCCATGCAGGGGAAAGGAACGCTGAAAATAAAGACAAAGCTTTTACAGCGGTATCACCACGGCGACCGATCGGTCGACGACATGGAAACAGAGAAGGTCTGCCTGTTGACCAGTACAAATACGGTGAAGATCACCATTACCGACACGGGGCCCGGTATCGACGAATCCTATTTGCCCCACATATTCGAACCCTTTTTCTCAACAAAGGACCCTGGCAGGGGAACGGGGCTGGGACTGTCCATTACGTACAGCATTATCAAGAAACACGACGGTTTTATAGACGTGGAAAGCAGTCCCGGTGAAGGAACCGCCATTACCATTTACCTGCCCGCACGCGACGTTATTTTTCCCCGTGCGCTTCAGCAACAGGGCATTGAAAACGGGGACAATAATTGCGCAGGAGTTATTCAACGAAATAATTGACTTCGTCGTTCCGGCCCGGTAATATCCGCGCGCACGGGATGACAGACCACGCAAGGAGGTGTTACAGCATGACGACAGATGCTACGAAGAAAATACTTCTCATCGATGATGACCGTGATTTCCTCGCGGCCACGAAGCTGATACTTGAAAAAGGCGGCTATCAGGTTGTAACCGCCGAAGACGGCAAGAGCGGCGTGTCGATGATGACCAGTGAAACGCCCGATCTTGCCATCGTCGACATGATGATGGAGACGTGGGGTGAAGGCTTTAACGTGATCTCGAAAATCAGGGAACTCGAACAGGGAGCCGTTCTGCCCCTGATCATACTCAGCTCGGTTGATCTTCAGGGACCCTACCAGTCCTTTGAACCTTCCGATGAATCTCCACGGGTAAACATGGTATTGCAGAAACCGATAAAGGCCGACGATCTTTTGAGATACGTCAGGGAACTCACGGATTGATACGATGGCCGAAAAGTCACACACGGAGCCGGGACAGATACTTGTTATCGACGATGAACAGTCGATACGGGACGGTTGCAGGCAGGCCCTGGAAAAACTCGGTTATACTGTTTACGAGGCC
>JAGYOR010000137.1 GCA_018399535.1 Deltaproteobacteria bacterium
CGTAGCCCACGGATTCATATTCTTTCCCGGCGAGGCGAATAAACCGGCGGAACTTCGCCTGGCACTGAGGGAAACTGACACGGGCATCGTGCATTCACTGGTCCTGGCCTTTTGAACGGGGCGGAACGGACGGACAATTATTTCGCGGCGATACAGCCGCGTGTCATCATGACACACGTCAACAACCAGGAAATTTCATGAAAAAAATAGCACCTTCGATATTATCGGCGGACTTCGCCCGGCTGGGCGGCGAGATCGCCGCCGTGGAAACGGCCGGCGCCGACATGATTCACGTGGACGTTATGGACGGCCGGTTCGTCCCGAATCTCACCATCGGCCCCCCCATCATCCGGTCCGTCAGAAAAACGACGAAGTTGCCCCTGGACGTGCACCTGATGATCGAACGTCCCGAGCGTTCCCTGGACCAGTATATCGACGCGGGGAGCGACATTATCACCGTGCACGCGGAGGCGTCGATTCACCTGCACCGGGTCGTCCAGGCGATCAGGGAAGGCGGCTGCAAGGCGGGCGTGTCACTGAACCCTTCCACGCCGCTGTCGGCCCTCGACTGCATTATCGACGACATCGACCTGTTGCTTGTCATGACGGTGAACCCCGGCTTCGGCGGCCAGGCATTCATAGACGCCATGCTGCCCAAGATCGCCCGTGCCCGAGATTTTATCGACAGGCGCAAGCCTTCGGTCGTTCTGGAAGTGGACGGCGGCGTCAACGTGGGCAACATCGCCGCTATTGCGGGGGCGGGCGCCGACGTGCTCGTGGCCGGATCGGCCGTGTTTCACAGCGACGACTACGGGAAGACAATCAATCTCATGCGGCGGCGGCTGGACTCGATGCCGCGATGAACCGGATCGACGGATTATCTGTATGAATATTCACGATATACTGAGCCTCGACATCAAGGGTTTTCTGGACGACGCGGAGGCGACCAGGCTTCATGAACTGGCGCGGGAAGCGTCACTCCTGGGTCCGTGTCTGGAGATCGGCGGCTATTGCGGAAAATCGACCGCCTGCCTGGCCCTGGGATGCCGGGATCGGGGAACGGTCCTTTTTTCCGTTGATCACCACCGGGGTTCGGAAGAGCAGCAACCCGGCGAGGAATACTTCGATCCCGATCTCCTTGATCCGGCAACAGGCCTGGTTGATACCTTTCGCCTCTTCAGGGCGACCATCAATGAACTGGGTCTCGACGACACGGTGGTACCCGTCGTTTCGTCGTCCGAGCTGGCGGCCCGCTGCTGGCGGACACCGCTGGCGCTGGTCTTCATTGACGGCGGCCACGCGCTGGAAACGGTTTTCCGTGATTACGCCTGCTGGTCGCCGCACGTGCTTCCCGGGGGATATCTCGCCATTCATGACATTTTTCCGGATCCGGCCGACGGCGGCCAGGCGCCCTGGCAGGTATATCGCACGGCGCTTGCCTCGGGACTTTTCAAGGAACTGCCGCGCGTCAAAACCCTGGGAATTCTTCAGAGGATTCCCCCGTTGTCCGATGAATGCCGCGCGCCGGAGTCGCGATCGGAACACGGCGGGGATTGACCGCATGCCGTCCACCGGCGGCGGCACACTTTCTGATTGACGCCGGGCGTACCCTCTGGTAACACCGTTTGCCCGCCATGGACAAACCGTGACGGCGACGATAACGTCAAATTCTGCGGCGGATACACTACTCCATGGAACTCCAGACATTCCTCGGCATTGTCGGCGGTCTCGGGCTGTTCGTCTATGGAATGTACCTCTTCAGCGACGCCCTTCAGAAAGGTTCCCACGGCCTTCTCAAAAGCATGCTGGAACCGTTGACGGTCGAGCAGGTCAAGTCCGTTCTCGTGGGTACGGGGGCGGCCGCCGTCATACAGAGTTCGTCCGCGGCGGCGGTAACGGTCAGCGGTTTCCTGAACGCCGGCATCATCCAGCTCCCCGCGGCCCTCGCCGTGATGACCGGCGCCAATATCGGGACCACCGTGACGGCGCATATTCTCGCCTCCCGGCTGACCGGAGTGGCGCCGCTCTTCGTTTTCGCCGGCGCGCTGTATTATTTTTTCGTGCCCAAGGCCCGGCACAAAAATCAGGGTCTCGCCGTTTTCGGGGTCGGCATTATCTTTATCGGTCTTGCCATGATGAGTTCCGCCGTTCAGGACCTGGCGGAAATCGCGTCCGTAGACAATTTTTTCCTCGCCCTTGCCGGGCTTCCACCGGTCGCCATCCTGGCGGGCGTCGTTCTCGCCGTGATACTGAGAAGCAGCAGTTCGGCGATGGGGGTGGTCATCGCCTTCGCCCTGGGCGGCCTGTGCGATCTTACCCTGTCGCTCTATCTCGTTTTCGGGATCAACCTGGGGGGCGCCCTGACTATCCTGATTTCAGAAACCGGAACCTATCCAGCCGGCGTGCGGCTGGCCCTGGGCAACCTTCTTTTTAACGCGGCGGGCCTGGCGGCTGCCGTCGTTATGGCTCCCTTTTACCTGGAACAGCTGCCGCTTCTGTCGGAACACCTGCCGCGCCAGATAGCCCTCGCCCACACGTTTTTCAACGTGGTCGTCCTGGCGTTTTTTCTGCTCCTGGCGCCGATAGCCGTGAAAGCGCTGGAACGGATCGTCCCGGGTGAAAGCGACAGAAAACAGGAGGTCCGCTACCTTAATGAAAGCCTGATATCCACGCCTTACCTGGCCCTCATAGCGGTCATAAAGGAACTGACGGTGATGCTTTCCATCTGCCGGGGCATGCTCGACAAGGCGGAGGCCTGCATCGTGGCCTACAACCACAAGATCAAGAACGAGCTGATCTTCGACGAGGAATCCGTTGACGAGATGCAGAAAAATATCACCGCCTACCTGGTTGAAATAACCAGGAACGATCTGACCGACCGACAGCGAAGACTGATTCCGGCCCTGCTGCACAGCGTGAACGACCTGGAAAAAGTCGGCGATTACTGCGAAAACATCGTCATCCTGGCCCAGCGGCTTTCCGAAGAAAACCTCGCATTTTCGGGTACCGCCCGGGAAGAACTGGAACGTCTCTTCGCGAAAACGAGAACCATGATGAAACACACGCTGCACGCCGTCGAAAGCAACGACCGCGAGGCGGCGCAAATCACCCTCACCATCAGGAAGGAAATCGACGAACTCATCGACCGGTACAAGCTGAGCCACGTGACGCGTCTCGAAACTGGCGCCTGCACAAGCGAACCGGGACTCGTCTTTTCCGATGTTCTTACTGACCTGGACCGGATCAACGGTCACCTCCTGAATATCACCAAGGGGGTCCTCCACATGGGCAAGCGCTGAAAAACCGCCTTCCTTTCAAAAAAAATAGCCCGCAATTCCTTTCTCCCCTTGACAGGGCCCGTTTGATGTTTATGTTATGGCCAATCGATTCGATCCGTAAGGATTTTCTTGTTTTAAATCAAAACATTGTTCGAGGAAAGGAGAGTCAGCAAGATGAACATCAGACCGTTGCACGACAGGATTCTGGTTCGTAGGCTCGAGGAAGAGGAAAAAACGAAGGGCGGCATCATCATCCCCGACAGCGCTAAGGAAAAGCCGATGCATGGCAAGATAATCGCCGTGGGAAAGGGAAGGAAGACCGAAGACGGGAAGGTTCAGAAACTGGACGTCAAGGCGGGCGACCAGATACTCTTCAGCAAATACGCCGGGACGGAAGTAAAGATTGACGATGTGGAACACCTCATCATGCGTGAAGACGATGTTCTGGGCATCATTGAAAAGTAAGAATTGCAAAGGAGGAAAACGCGACAATGTCAGCTAAAATTCTGCAGTACGACGAAGAAGCCAGGAAATCACTCCTGATCGGCGTAAACACGTTGTCCGACGCCGTCAAGGTAACTCTCGGTCCGAAGGGACGAAACGTCATTCTCGAAAGATCCTTCGGCGCACCCACCATCACAAAGGATGGCGTCACCGTTGCCAAGGAAGTCGAGCTGGAAGACAGGTTCGAAAACATGGGCGCCCAGATGGTGCGTGAAGTGGCGAGTAAAACCAGCGACGTGGCCGGCGACGGAACGACAACGGCCACCATTCTCGCTCAGGCCATTTACCGGGAAGGCGTCAAGGCGGTGGCCGCGGGCAGTAATCCCATGGACATCAAGCGCGGCATTGAAAAGGCCGTCGGGATCGTGGTGGAAAACCTGAAAAAACAGAGTAAACCGACAAAGGACCAGAAAGAAATCGCCCAGGTGGGTACCATATCGGCGAACAGCGACGAGACCATCGGAAACATCATCGCCGAAGCCATGGGCAAGGTTGGCAAGGAAGGCGTCATCACCGTGGAAGAGGCGAAAGGACTCCTCACGGAACTGGATGTCGTCGAGGGTATGCAGTTCGACCGCGGTTATCTTTCCCCCTATTTCGTGACCAACGCGGACAAGATGGAAGTTGACCTGGAAGACCCCTTCATCCTGATCCATGACAAGAAAATAAGCGTCATGAAAGACATTCTTCCCATTCTCGAGCAAATCGCGAAGATGGGAAAACCTCTGCTCATC
>JAGYOR010000138.1 GCA_018399535.1 Deltaproteobacteria bacterium
GGAACCCGATCCTTGCCGCCCACCCGTTCGACCTCGCGCTCCTGAAGCACCCTCAGCAGTTTCGCCTGGAGGTTGAGCGACATTTCGCTGATCTCGTCCAGAAACACCGTTCCCTTTCGTGCCAGTTCGAATTTGCCCTGTTTCCGGGCGATCGCCCCGGTGAAAGATCCCTTTTCGTGGCCGAAGAGTTCCGATTCAAGCAGCGTCTCCACGATGGCGGAACAATTGACGGCGATGTACGGTTCATCGGGCGACGTGTTGTTGTGAATAACCTTCGCAATCAGTTCCTTTCCTGTTCCGCTTTCGCCCTGTATCAGCACGGTCGTCCTGCTCTGCGCAACCACGCCGATTGTTTTGAAGATCTCCCTCATGCGGGGACCGTTGCCGATAATGTCGCCGGTCTTGAAGGCACGGTCCGGATCCGTCATGAAATCGTCTATTTTCTTTTCCATCTCCGAGGTTTTCAGCGCCTTCCTGATGGCAATTTCAAGCTCGTCGATATTAATAGGTTTGTGAATGTAATCGAAGGCCCCCAGTTTCATCGCCGTGATGGTGGTTTCCATGTCGTGGTAGGCGGTAATCATGATCACCTTGACGTTCTCATCTTCTTCCTGCAGGTCTTCCAGAATGGAAAACCCGTCCACGTCGGGAAGACGCACGTCAAGTACAACAACATCGGCGGGTTCCTCGACGAACAGGTTCAGGCCGTCCGTCCCCGTCAGGGCGACGCGCACCTCGTACCCCTCTTCGCTCAGATAGAGATCCAGCGATTCACAGATCGAACTGTCGTCGTCTATAACAAGAATGCTCGCCATCGCTTTATGCGCCGGTTCCGGCTTTCCTTTCCGATACGGGCAGGTTGAGGACAACCCTGGTCCCCTCGCCGCTTGTGCTGAATATCTCGATGCGTCCCTGGTGCACGTCCATGATTTTCTTGACCTGGGCGAGACCGAGACCGGTACCGTATTTCTTTCGGCTGAAAAATGGATTAAACAGAGACGGCATTGATGCTTCATCGATGCCACAGCCGTCATCCTCTATCTCGATCGTCACTGAACCGTGATCGTCGGTCGAACGCGACGCCGAGATGGTGATTGTTCCACCCTCGTCCACGGCATCAACGGCGTTCAGCAGTAAATTCAGCAGCGCTTGTGAAAACATTCCGGGATCAATGTCTATCGGCATCAGATCGTCGTCGTAATGCCTTTGAACCGTGATCCGCTTGTCGGTCAGTCCTTTTTCCACCATGGCCAGCGAGTGCTCCAGGATGGAGACGACCCCGGTCGGTTCTTTCTCCGGATCCGCCGGCTTTGCGTAAAGAAGGACATCCCGGACGAGCTGCGACAGGTGCTCCACTTCCCGCTGAGCTATTTTAAACCGTTTCAGGTCATTCCCCTCGGGTCCCATCCTGCGCTCCAGAATCTGGAGACTCATCTTTATTGAAGAAAGGGCGTTCCTCAGTTCATGGGCTATTCCCGCCGAGAGGTGACCAAGCGCGGCCAGTTTTTCTGTGTCGAATATGGCCTTTTCGAGCTTTCTGATTTCGGTGATATCCTGCTGCACGAGGAGTACGCGCCGGGTTCCCGGAATACGCCGGGGCGTTATGAGCAGCAGACGTCTCGAGCCGTCCCGTGCCGTCACTTCCAGTTGATACGGTTTGAAGACACCGCGCTCGCCGTTCTTCCATCGAGCGAGCACGAAATCCCTGTTTTCCGGATCCACGAAATCAAGAAAATGGGTGCCTTTCATGGTTTTTTTGTCGGCGATGTTTTCCCGGCTTACATAGTTGATAATGCCCTGTTCGTCGATATCGAATATTTTTTCCGGAAGCGTGTCGATAATCAGCTGCATGTACGAATACAGGCCTTCTATTTCCTCTCTGAGCCTGATATTTGAATCCAGTTCATTCTGAAGCGTTTCCGCGTACTCCTTGAGACTCCGCTCCAGCTCTTTTTCACGCGTTATGTCCTGGAGGGTTTCGATGGCGGCGATAATATCCCCTTTCTCGTCGTATATGGGAGCGGCGAGAAAATAAAGGTGGCGGTTTTTCCCCCCGAGGTTTTCAAAGTGATCGTACGCTTCGTAGGCGTCCCGGACTGTTTTCGATTTCTGCACTTGTTTTGTTCCGTAATAATCGTCGAGGGCCTCGAGGTTTCCGTCGACGATGATATCCGCGATGAGGGGACGCATCTTTTGGTACAGCGGCAGGTAATGCCGATCCGTGCCGATCATGTCTTTCGAATTATAGCCGGTCAGCTCGGCGAGCGCCCTGTTCCAGAGTATAATTCTGTGATCTTTTCCTATAACCATGGTCGGAATGGGCGAGCCCTCGATTATGCCTTCCACGGTTTTCTTTTCCCTGACCAGTTGACTCTGCCACTCCTCGCGTTCCTGAAGCCGCTTTTTTGTTTCTTCCCACCTCATCTGACGCGTCACGACAACGCCGACGGAAAGTCCCGCAACGATAAGAAGAATGATCAACCCCACGGCGCCGGCGGTGATGTTAAAAAACACCTTGTGCATGAGTTCGACCACCACGCTGTAGGGTGTGATAAGGGCAATGGTCAACCGGTCATCACCGACTTTGACAGGCGCCACGGCGACAATCACCTGTACCAGTTCGCCGCGGCAATCCTGAATGGTGAATTCGTCCCAACTGCCTTCATCGGACATGAGAAATCCCTGCCATCGGGCCTCGTCTTCCGGTTCCCCGATCAGCACCTCCGCTTCCCGACCGATGACGTAGGGATTCGCATGGACCATGATCGTGCCGTCCCGCGCGAAAAGCCAGTTTTCCGTTGATTTTCCCAATCTCAGGGGTCCGGTATAACGGTCAAGAAGAGCATTCAGCGAGAGAATCGCCAAAAGGGCCCCCTGGCAGTGGCCGTATTCGTTGTACCGGGGGAGGCGGATACCGATGGCCGACTCGTCATATCCCACCGAGTCCCCGCCGGTTTTCTTGAATCGGATGAAAGGACTTTCGACCACCTTTTCACATATGGCGGGATCCCGAAAATACCGGACCCATTCATTCCCGCCGCTCCCGCTATCCGTCTGGAAGGCCGGCCACAGCGCGAGTATATCACCTTCGGCGTTCACCATTCCAATCGCTCGTACCGGGCTCAGCGTGCTCTCCAGGAGAAACCGCATGCTTTCTTCCAGGGACGCCCTGTCTTCGTTGTTCGTCACTGCAAAGCGTGAAAAAATCGATAATTGTTCACGCACCCCGTTTATCGTGTCCTCGATACCGGCGGCGACGGTGCAGGCAATAGCCGTGTGCCGTTCCGCGAATTGTCGTACCCGATCCTGCTCCCGGGCGTGCTTGACCGCATATGCCATGAGAAGAATCAGGAAGACGAGCGACAACGTGGCTATCGCCACGGAGACCTGCATGTCGAAGGGTTTGAAGCGGGAACGAAGTTTTATCACGACCACACCTTCATCGCTTCACGAAGACGACAGGATTACAAATCATCATCGTCATCATCGTTGATACTTTTATCTTTCGCGGCTATGAGAAAAAAGATTCCGATAGCGGCGCCGAGGGAAATCATAAGCGAGACGAACCCGCTTTCGAACCCGATAACCAGGTCGCAGAGAAACCAAACAACAAGATAGGTGGCCAGGGAAAGAACTTCCCTCATTATAGCACCTTCAGTGCGACAGAACCGGCTCCCGCCGGTTCCTCGCAACGGAAATCTCGAGATGACCGGCGGCTTCCCCCGACCCGACAGCGGAGCCCGGCTCTCATTGATTTTTCATACTTTTCATGTGTCGCTCTTACATACAAGTCCCATCTTTAATTATCAAATAAAATTTGATACGGCAAACACCGCCCTGCTCCCGAAATCCGCGATTGATTCAGCCTGTTCACGGTACAGAAAGTTCAACATCCCGTTAATTCGGAGAGATATGTACTGCCCGATGCACATTCAGGCCGAACTATCACGGTTGCTGTAATGACAGAACAAGCTGAATCACCCATGACCCGTTCCACCGCGAAAGTGGAACGTTTATTGTCCGGCTCCTTCTTGCCCGGTCTATCCTTCGACAGAGGTTTCTCCTGAGCTCCGTCGAAGGACTCTACCCCTGCGGGGCACACGAGGATGACCGGGATAAATAAGGGGCTCGGGATGCCCGGTCTATCCTTCGACAGAGCTCAGGATGACCGGGATAAATAAGGGGCTCAGGATGACCGGTTGTCGGCCACGCCGTTCGGCCTCGTGTGCCCCCTTCAGGGGGTAGAGCTTTGTCGAATCCACAGATCCGTTCGTCCTCGTGTGCCCCCTTCAGGGGGTAGAGCCTGTCGAAGGATGAACGTCCTCCTGGTTGCTTGCCCGTACGTCGACACGAACTCTCCTGAGACCCGTCGAAGGCCGGGCGTCTGCACCATCTCTTTTATATGCTTCGACGTTTCATACTGTAAGACCTTTGAAGAACCTTACGAAATCAGTAATGTCGTCATACC
>JAGYOR010000139.1 GCA_018399535.1 Deltaproteobacteria bacterium
TTCGGCGTCACGGGTCGTGAAACGTTCATCCCAGGCGATTACGGGGAGACCGCACCTGGATTCAAGACCCCCGGCAAACCGCATGACCCGTTCACATTCGACGCCCTCGGTCCCGTCAAGTCTGCGTGGATACCCGATCACGATCGCTGAAACACCTTTTTCCCTGGCTATACCGGCAATCCTGTCAAGATCGGTCGCTATTGTCTTCCGGACTATTACGCACAGAGACTGAGCCGTGATGCCCAGCTCGTCGCTTACCGCCACGCCGATGCGCCGTGTTCCGTAGTCGAGGCCCAATAACCGCATGAAAAAGGTAATATCACAGGGAACTTCAATTTACAAAAATGTTCGCCTTCACCAAGGTGTATCAGCCGTCGTCCATTAACAGGAACGATCCCCACCTGCCGTGGCGACAGCAGAACCTGTTCCGATCGTCGGAATGTCGCAATGTACGGAGTTTTCAAGTTGTACAAACGGCGATATTCTGGTAGCGTTTCACCTCAGTCCAGACACTGAGGATCCCCGCGGAGCAGCGCGGTTCCACATTTTTATTTAAATACCACGGAAGGCTTATCGCTCCATGAAACATATTGTACTGGGAACGGCGGGCCATGTGGATCATGGGAAAACAACCCTTGTCAAAGCATTGACGGATATCGACACGGACCGCCTGAAAGAAGAAAAAAAGCGGGGCATCACCATCGAGCTGGGTTTTGCGCCGCTCAAGCTCGACGAGGAAACCCTTGTAGGAATCGTGGATGTTCCCGGCCACGAGCGGTTTGTCAAGAACATGGTGGCCGGAGCCGCCGGTATCGACATGGTGGCCCTGGTAATCGCCGCCGACGAAGGCGTCATGCCCCAGACAAGAGAACATCTCAGTATCTGCGAACTTCTGAACGTCAGGTTGGGACTGGTGGCCCTCACAAAAACAGACCTGGTGGACAAAGACTGGCTCGATCTGGTCTTCGACGATGTTCATACCTTTCTCGAGGGCTCATTCCTTGAATGCGCTCCGATTATCCCTCTCTGCGCCCAGACGGGCGAGGGATTGTCTGATTTTCTGGGGGCTTTGCGCGCACTTGTCCTTGAAACAGAAACAAAATCGACACCTGATATTTTCAGGCTTCCCGTTGACAGGGTTTTTACCATGAAGGGATTCGGAACCGTCGTCACCGGAACTCTTTTGGCGGGAAAGGTCGCCGTGGGGGACACGGTATCCGTTCTGCCGTCGGGCCTGACCACGAAGGTACGTGGAATTCAGGTTCACAAGGAATCTCGTTCCTTTTCGGAAGCAGGATTCAGAACGGCCGTTAATTTTCAGGGCATAAGCAAGGAAGCAGTAGGACGCGGAGACACGATTACGCATCCCGACATATTCGAACCGACCTTGCGAATGGACGTTTTTCTTAAACACCTGGCCGGCGCACGAAAGGCATTGAAAAACCGGGCGCCTGTCAGGTTCCACCTGGGAACAGCCGAACTCATGGCCCGTATCCACCTGGGCGACCGGAACGAACTGGCGCCCGGCGAAGAGACCTACGCACAGGTCATTCTGGAAACCCCGGCAGCCGCCATGTCCGGGGATCGCTTTGTCATACGCAGTTACTCGCCGATAACCACGATAGGCGGCGGACACGTAATCGATCCGTACGCGGTAAAACCGAAAAAGCGATCCCATGCGGCCCCGGAAGAACCGGCACTGCTCGATCGGGGGAACGACGCCGAAAAAACGAGGATTATTCTTCAACGGACCGGGCTTCTGGGCATACCGCTGAACCGCCTGGTCACCCGTACCGGCATTCCACATTCCCGGCAACGGCTCGTCCTGGAAGACCTTTTTTCCCGAAAGGAAGCGCTCCTGATCGACCGGGACGAACAACGGGCCATCGCCTGGAGCGAATACGAAAACCTCATGGAAAAAATCAGGGCGTTCGTCGAAGATTACCATCGTCGTTTCCCCCTGAAGAAGGGACCGGCAAAAGAAGAAGTCCGTATATCGCTGGGTGCCGGCATCACCCAGAAGCTTTTCAACAAAGCCCTGCTTGACCTGGAAAACCGGGAATTGCTCACCGTCGAGCGGGATACCGTGACAGGAGCCCATCACAACGTCCATCTCGACGACGGGATGGGCGCGCTGAAGGATGCCATAGCACAGCGCTACCGAGAGGCAGGCCTGTCCCCCCCTTCAACGAAAGAGATTCTGGCCTGGTCCGAAGAAAAGGATTCGGACACTAAAATGATGCTCCAGGTACTTCTCGACCAGGGTACTCTCGTTAAACTCAACGACGACATGCTCTTCGACTGTACCGTTCTTGACAAGCTTAGATCCGATTACCGCAAAAGGCTCCTGGAAAAACACCTTTTTTCGCCGGCTGATTTCAAGGAACTGACGGGATTATCACGGAAATACGTCATTCCCCTCATGGAATATTTCGACAAGACGAATCTGACGATCCGCGTCGGGAACGATCGAATCCTGCGAGAAAAAGAGAAAACATGAAGAATCCCGTTGTCGATACACCTGCCGTACGTTACGAGGAAGGACGAATGGCACGAACCGTCATTCCTGTCGCGGGCGAGGTTTCGCTGGAGGTACACGTCGACGATATCCTTGTCGGGGAAATCGCCTGCAGCGGCATATCGTTGGACGAGCTGATTCTCGGATATCTAAAAACCGCGGGAATGATCGAATCAATCGACAACATTCAAACCATGGAGATAAAAACGTCCCCGCCGCAAGCCCGGCTGACCACTGCGCCGTCCTTAGCCGGGGAAAGGGTGCCCGTTCCGCCTGGAACGTCCGGCGGTACGGAATTCACCGTAACGGTGGAAGAAATCATCGCTCTCATGGACAGGTTGCTGGATTCATCGAATATACATGAACTCACTCGGGGAACCCACTGCTCGGCTTTGGCCGGGATCGCCGGTATTATTTGCACACGTGAGGATATAGGACGTAACAACACTATTGACATGCTCATCGGCTATTCGCTCATGAACAGGATCAACAGCGGAAACTGCTGCATCGTTACCACGGGCCGCATGTCGGCAGAGATCGTGGGAAAAATGGTGACCGGGGGATTCCCCTTGCTTATTTCCCATTCGGCCCCTACGTCGGGCGCCGTCACCCTTGCCGAAAGGGCGGGAATAACTCTCGTCGGCTCTGTCAGAAACGGCGGACTGCAGGTATATACTCATGAAAGAAGGGTTATATTTGAACCATGAATAAATCTGTTTTTGTTAAAGACATCAGCGCCGGAGACAAGGTACGGGATGTATTTCTCGTGACGGGGAAAAATCTGGCCGTCTCGCAGAAGGGAAATCCCTATCTCAGCTTGCGCCTGCGGGACAGGACCGGCGAAGTGGAGGGTCGGGTCTGGGAAAACGCCCTGGCCGTAAACGAACGTTTCGAAAGGGGTGATATCATTGAGGTACAGGCGCGGGTCGTAAGCTTCAGAAACGAGCTTCAACTGTCAATATATGAATGCCTGCCCGTGGATGATGCCCACATGAATCCTGCTGATTTCTCACCCGCTTCTCGCTATGATATCGAGGAAATGTTTGAAGCCCTCACATCGATAATGAACACGGTTGAGAATCCCTCCCTTCGCAACCTCTTGGAGACGACCTTCGCAGACAATCGTATCGCCGGCGCCTTCAAACGGGCGCCGGCGGCAAAGGGTTTCCATCATGCCTATATCGGCGGGCTTCTCGAACACACGCTGTCGGTGGTACGTCTCCTTGATCTGATTTCCAGCCATTATGAAGGCGTCAACCGGGATCTCCTCATAGCGGGCGGCGCTCTGCATGATATCGGAAAAATCGACGAACTCTCCTTTGCCACAATAATCGATTACACCGATGAAGGAAGACTGGTGGGACACATCGTACGAGGAGTCGAAATAGTCGATCGCATCATTCAGCAGCTTAGTGATTTTCCTGAGCGGCTCGCTCTGGAACTCAGGCATATCCTGCTCAGTCACCACGGCCTGCTTGAGTTCGGATCGCCGAAACGTCCCAAAACTCTGGAAGCCCTCATGGTTAATTTCGCCGACGACCTGGACGCGAAAATGAACGCCTTCCAGTACCACATGAGCGGGTCGTCCGATGACTCCTCCTGGACGACGTATCACCGCCTGTTGGAACGTTATATCTACAAGGGTCCGTCATCCTCCGGGAAAGTTTCGGACGACGGGAATTCCAATCAGGATTGACCAGCTTCCAGGAAAATCAAACCCGTACGACACCACCGGGGCTGCAAAAAACCGCCCCGGTTGACCGGGGCGGTTTTTCAGGGACCTTCGTTGTGTTGCCTGTTACCGTTTCCTCAACTCCCCGGGCATAACCCAGTCTTCAGGCGAACCATAGGGCTCCCAGAAAGGTTCATTCTCGGGGCAGGAACCGCCCAGATACTGCATCTTGCCGTCATTCTGGTATTGGGCGATGGGCTGATAGAAGACAC
>JAGYOR010000014.1 GCA_018399535.1 Deltaproteobacteria bacterium
CCTGAGCCGAAGGCGCGCAGCCGGGAGGATGATGCGTTCGGGAAATTCCCGTCTCGTCCTCGAATGTGAAAGGGGCGGTCATGAGGTTCGCCGCACGCTTTCCGTAACAATGGCTGCACCGGTGAACAGTCAGGCTTTCAGAACACGTTTACGCGACGGGGACGTCGCGACAAGGAAGGTATTGTACAGGCCCGCCGCGTTGTAGGAGCTGCGGACGAAAGGTCCCGAAGCGACGGCGGTGAATCCCATGTGGAGGGCCTCGGTCTTCCATTCATCGAATTCTTCCGGCGGTACGAATCGGGATACCCGCTCCTTGTCGGGCGCCGGTTGCAGATACTGCCCCATGGTCAGAATCCGTACTCCGGCGTTCAGGGAGTCTTGCAGCGCCTGTTCCAGTTCCTTGCCGGTTTCACCGAGTCCCAGCATGAGTCCTGTTTTTACGGTTTCCCCGCGTGACGCCGCTTCTTTCAGCAGTGAAAGAGAACGGTTATAGTCGGCTCCGGGTCGAATATCGGGATACAGGCGTTCCACCGTTTCAATATTGTGATTCATGACCGAGGGTTTCGCCTCGAGCACCGATAACAGGGCGTCCCGGTTTCCCGAAAAATCAGGTATGAGCACTTCCACGAGCGCGCCGGGAATGGTTTTGCATATGGCCTGCACCGTGTCCGCGAAGCAGGAAGCGCCACCGTCGGGCAGATCATCCCTGGTGACGGAGGTTACCACTACATAGCGCAGGCCGAGGTCACGTGCCGCGCGTGCCAACCGTTCCGGTTCGCTTCGGTCGGGAGGACCCGGCCGGCCGTTTGCAACGGCGCAGAAACGGCAGTTTCGCGTGCACCGGTTTCCCATGATCATGAACGTAGCCGTTTTTCTGGAAAAGCATTCCCTGATGTTCGGACAGCGTGCTTCGTGACAGACGGTGGTCAGTCCTTCGCGCCGCAACAGCGCCCTCGTTTTTTCAAATTCAGGTCCCGCGACGAGACTTTTTCTCAGCCACGGCGGTTTGGGATTGTGGTTTTTTCTGCTCATGTCGAAATAAAAACCTGTCTGGCCGTGAATAAATACCCACATCCTGATTCGCCAGGCCGCACGGCCCGGCGGTCTGCTTCAGAAAAAAACAAAACCTCGTTCGTCTGCGGGAATCATCTGCATAACGGGAAAGCGGCACAATGAGCATACGGCTGCGTCGAGAAGACCGGGCCGGGGTCAGCCTGTAAGGCGGGGATTGCGGGCAGCTTCCGTTTCGTCGAGACGTTCCGTTTTACAGACGTGGGGAGCTTCGCGAAGAAGTTCCGGCGACTCGGCAGCCTCTTTGGCGACGGCTTCCAGTGCTTCGACGAAACGGTCGATGTCGTCCCGGGATTCCGTTTCCGTCGGTTCCATCATGAGAGCGCCCTTGACGACCAGGGGAAAATAGACCGTGGGCGGGTGAAAACCGTAATCCATGAGCCGTTTCGCCATCTCGAGAGTCGTTATTCCGTGCGGTTGCTGCAGGGCGTCGGTAAAGACGCATTCATGCATGCAGGGACGATCGTAGGGAAGATGGAGAACTCCCTTCAGACGTTCCTTGAGATAATTGGCGTTCAGTACTGCCAGTTGGGAGGCCCTTTTCAGGTCGGCGCCCATGCTCCTGATGTAACTGTACGCCTTGACCATAACACCGAAATTGCCTTGGAAGGCGTGTATCTTGCCGATGGAAAGGGGAAAATCATCGGAAAGCCGCCAGCCTTTCCCGTCGGGGATGACGCGGGGAACCGGAAGAAAAGGTTCCAGCTTTTTCCGGACCAGCACCGGCCCTGAGCCGGGTCCGCCACCGCCGTGAGGCGTCGAAAATGTTTTGTGCAGGTTAAGGTGCAGGATGTCCACGCCGGCTGCCGCCAGGTCGACGATACCCATCAGGGCGTTCATGTTGGCGCCGTCACAGTAGACCAGCCCGCCGTGCCGGTGGACGGTTTGGGCGATCGCTTTGATATTTTCTTCAAAGAAACCGAGCGTGTTGGGGTTGGTGATCATGATGCCCGCCGTCTCGTCGTCCATGAGGCGGTCGATGACGGCTGTTTCGAGAATACCGTCCGGTCCGGAGGCCGCGGGGACGGCACGGTACCCGCAGAGGGCGGCGCTTGCCGGGTTCGTGCCGTGGGCCGTGTCAGGGACTATGATCTTCGACCGGCGATCATCGTGGTGCTTGAACCAGGCGTGCATGATCAGCATGCCCGTCAGTTCTCCCTGGGCCCCGGCGGCGGGTTGAAGCGTTGCCGCGTCGAGCCCCGTGATTTCGGCGAGATACTGTTCGAGCTCCGCCATAAGTTGAAGAGCGCCCTGGGATAATTCTGACGGCAGGAGCGGGTGGGCGCCGGCGAAGCCGCTGCGGGCCGCCTGCTTCTCGTTCGTTTTCGGGTTATATTTCATTGTGCAGGAACCCAACGGATACATGTTCGAATCGATGCCGAAATTCCACTGTGACAGCCGCGTGTAGTGGCGGACGACTTCCGGTTCCGACAGGTCGGGGATGTCCGGGCCGTTACCGATGAGGTCCTCGTAGACAGGAGCCGGTTCCACATCGGCGCGGGGCAGTGACATACCCGAACGACCCCGGCTTCCTCTTTCCCAGAGCAGCGGCTCGTTGAACAGCAGGCCCTGTGTGCCGACTCTCTCACTCATGATCGCACCTCCGATACGAGGCGATCCATGTCTTCGCGGGTTGCCGTTTCTGTGACGCACAACAAGAGGCAATCGCGAAGATCGGGATACCATCGTCCGAGGGGGACTCCCGCCAGGATGCCCTTTTCACGGAGTCCGCGGTGCACCTCCTCGGCATCCCCCCGGGGGACCCTGGCGACGAATTCGTTGAATGTGGGACTTGTGAACGGCATTGTCCAGCCGGCTTCCGAGAGATTTCTCTTCAGATATTCCGTCTTGTCGTAATTCAATTTTGCCAGCCGCCGCAGCCCGCTTCCTCCCAGGGAAGCCAGGTAAACGGCGGAAGACAGGGCGCACAGGCTGCTGTTTGTACAGATGTTGGACGTGGCACGTTCCCGCCTTATATGCTGTTCCCTTGTGGCCAGGGTGAGAACGAATCCCCGTTTTCCCGATCGATCACGGGTTTTTCCCACGAGGCGGCCAGGCATGGAACGCACGTACCTGGAACGTGTGCAGAATATGCCGACGCCCGGTCCGCCGAAAGACCGCGGAATGCCGAGACTCTGGCCTTCTCCGCAGGCTACGTCGGCGCCGTCATCGCCGGGAGGGCGATACAGGCCGAAAGCGACGGGCTCGGTGAAGGAAGCCGCGAGCAGACCTCCTTGATCGTGAATGATCCGGGCCGCGGTCGGCAGGTCTTCCACGCAGCCGAAAAGATTGGGAGATTGAAGAGCCGCAACGGCGCAGTTCGCCGATGATGCAAGCGTCGAAAGATCCGTCCGTCCCGATTCAAGCACGGGGAGTTCCAGCACGGAGCAACCGGTAGGTTCCACGTAGGTCCGGACCACCTGCCGGTAGAAGGGGTGAACGGCAGCCGAGACGGCGACGGTGTTTTTTTTCGTAATCCGCAACGCCATGAGGATGGCTTCGGCGAGTGCCGAGGCACCGTCGTACATCGAGGCATTGGCGATTTCCATGCCCGTCAGGCGGGCGACCAGGGTCTGGTACTCGTACATTGCCTGCAGGGTTCCCTGGCTGAGTTCGGGCTGATAGGGCGTGTACGACGTGGCGAATTCGGACCGACCCGCCAGAAACGGCACTGTTTCAGGGATGTGATGGTCGTAGCTTCCGGCTCCCATGAATGAAAGAAAGTCGGTTGCACCGGTATTCGCATTCGAAAGCGCTGCCATGCGATCGTTCAGTTCCCACTCGGTCAGCGCATCGGGAAGCGCCATTTCAGACGGTCGGCGGAGCTCCTCGGGCACGACTGTGAAAAAATCGTTGATACTGTCAGCCCCCGTCACTCGGAGCATCGTTGATATATCGTCGTCCGTGTGAGGCAGGTAACGCATTCAGTCGTCCCCCTTCAAAAAAGAGAGGTAGGCTTCTTTTTCCATGAGTTCTTCCGCCTCGTTGTCATCGTCGGGCCGGATCTTGATGATCCATCCTTCTTCGTAAGGCGACTGGTTGATAAGTTCGGGGGAATCTTCGAGATTCTCGTTCACGGCAATTATCTCGCCGGAGAGCGGCATGTAGAGTTCCGAAACGGCCTTGACCGATTCAACAGTACCGAACTCGTCGCCTCTCTCGAAGGATTCTCCCACCTGCGGAAGCTCTACATATACGATGTCCCCCAGCTGATCCTGGGCATAGTCGTTGATGCCGACCGTCGCGACACCGTCCTCGATTTTTGACCATTCGTGATCTTCAGCATACAGCACGTCCTCGGGAAACAGCAGCTCGCTTATTTCTTTCATGGATATATTCCCTCCGCTTTACTTAGTGTTTTGATTTATTGGAAACCCGATGGCTATGCGTATCGTCGCTCGTAAGCATTTCCCGTACCGGACGGCGGGCCGTCCGGTCGGGTCGAATATCTTTCATGATCATGGCGGGCAGTGATCGGCGGGTGTCTTTTACAGTAACGATGGAGCCTTCTTCCAGAGGCGACGTGAGACGGACAAACCCGCAGCACAGACCGCGGGGCCGGAATCCTTGAGGTATGTCGGGGTTGTTGACGCTTAATATTTGTGATTCCACCCGGTCGATGGAGACGTCGGTAACGCAGGTCAGAACCGTTCCCAGCACCGTGTTCTTCGAATCCACCACGGTCGTCTGTGGACCGGTCTGTACTTTTCGAAGATCGAACCCGGCAAAGGGAAGGGTGAAAGAGCCCGTTCCCTGATGGGCAAGCAGGGCGTCATCGCCGATAAACCGCTTGGTGAATCCACGTCGGTCTTCGGTAAACGGAAGGGCATGCTCCCACGGGTGGTTAATGAACGGCCAGTCTCCGATGTCCTGGTGTGAAAGGGGAAGAACGGCGCCCGCCCTGAGGGAGTCCCTGGCCGCGAGTCCGCAGGGAAGACATCCGTATGGTGCCCCCGCATTCATGATGAGATCCCAGGAATCACCGAGACGGGATGGATCCATATACAGTTCGAACCCGAATTCGCCGGTGTAACCCGTCCTTGACAGGAGAACCGGGGCGCCGTTCACCAGTCGGACCTGATCGGCCTCGGGCGCGTACCCGTCGAAGTGTCCCCTGAAACTGAAAAAAGGCATGGGCTCTTGAAGAATAGCCGGATTCGCAAGAACGGAGGCCAGAATGTCCGCCGACCGCGGTCCCTGCAGGTCTATTTTGCCCACCCGGTCCGTGAAGTCATGAATATCAGCGGCACGTGACGCCGCTCGCGCCTCGTCGGCAAGGTGCCTGGTAATGGTGTTTCCCATGCCCGCATTTACCACCGTCATGTATGTCGTCTCGTTGATCATACTGACGATGGCGTCATCCATGACCGAGCCGGCTTCGTCGAGAAAGGCGCCGTAAGCGCAACGGCCCGGCGACAGGGGGAGAAGTTTCTTCCCGACACACCGATCAAGATTCTTGGTAAAACAGTGTTGCAGAAGTTCGCGGGCGTCGGCGCCCGTTATCATGACAACGGCCATGTGGCTGGTATCAAAAAGGCCCGCGCCGGTGAGAACGGCAAGGTGTTCCGTTCTTGTTCCCGCCGGATACCAGAGCGGCATGTCGTAACCGCCGAAATCGGCCATCTGGGCTTTCAGGGCAACGTGAAGCCCGTGCAAAGGCGTTGTCTTGCTCATTATTGCTACGCTCGAGTGATAAAAATGTGTCTCTTATCTATGTTGTAAAGGAAAGACTGTCAATGGTTTTTTCGATTTTTTGTGCGGGGCTTCCGGGAACGTCTGCCGTGCGGAATCCTGTCATGGTACGCAGTTCATTTCACGTAAAATCGATTTACTCACAACGGTGTCGCGATGCCAGTTTTCATCGTCACGGTCGGGATAATCGATATTGAAGTGAAGTCCCCTGCTTTCTTTTCGGAGTCGCGAACAGGCAATGATAAGCCTGGCCACGGTGTCGATATTGCGTAACTCGAGAAGCTCGGGAGTAATCTTGAAATTCCAGTAATATTCGTTAATTTCCTGGGAAATTATATCGATTCTTCGTTTAGCGCGGTCGAGCCGCTTGTTCGACCGGACAATGCCCACGTAGTTCGACATGCACATGCGGATTTCGTCCCAATTGTTTGAGATCACGATGGATTCATCGCTTTCCGTCGCGCCCTTCGGGTCCCACGGCGGTATGACGAGTGCTTCGTCGCCTTTATCATCGAACTGTCCGGCGATTTTTTCATAAATGCGATTGGTGAAAACAATCGCTTCCAGGAGCGAGTTGCTTGCCAGACGGTTTGCTCCATGCAGCCCCGTGCAGGAGACCTCGCCGCAGGCATACAGACGGTCGATGCTCGTTTCACCCTGGCTGTTCATGACCACGCCGCCGCACTGGTAGTGGGCCGCCGGAGCGACGGGAATGAAATCGCGGGCCATGTCGATGCCGAAGTCAAGACAGCGCTGGTAAATGTGGGGAAAACGTCCGGTCAGAAACTCCTTTCCCCGGTGACGGATATCAAGATAGACACATTCATCGCCGCTCTTTTTTATTTCCCGGTCAATTGCCTTTGCCACCACGTCCCGGGGAGCGAGACTTTCCGCCGGATGGTACCGCTCCATGAAGGTTGAACCGTTTTTAAGCTTCAGGATCCCTCCTTCTCCCCGGACTGCTTCGCTGATAAGAAAAGATTTTGCTTCGGGATGAAAGAGACAGGTTGGATGAAACTGAATAAATTCCATGTTGGCGATCAGGGCGCCGGCCCTGAACGCCATTGCCAGGCCGTCGCCGGTGGCGATGTCGGGATTGGTGGTGATGCGGTAGACTTTTCCCGAACCTCCCGTGGCCAGTAGAACAAAGCGGGCCCTGAATGTATGAATAACGTCCCTGTCCACGTCATAGACGTAAGCGCCGAGGCACCGGTCGGGTGATCGTTTATCGCCGGTAATTTTCGAACGGGTGATAAGATTGACGGCGAAATGGTTTTCATAAATGGTGATATTATTTTCGGCTCCGGTCCTGGTCACAAGCGCCCGTTCTATTTCGCGGCCGGTGAAATCATCGGCGTGAAGCACCCGACGATAGGTATGTCCTCCTTCGCGCCCGAGATCATAGTCCTGGGTTGCCTTGGCGGATGTCGCCCTGGTAAAATGCACTCCCCAGTCAATCAGCTCCCTGATGCGTTCGGGGCCTTCGGAGACGACGAAACGGACGACGTCTTCATGACACAGGCCCGCCCCCGCTTCAAGCGTGTCGCGAACATGCGCATTGAAGCTGTCGGCTTCGTCGGTCACCGACGCGATACCGCCCTGGGCGTAGTTCGTGTTGGATTCGATGGTTTCCTTTTTTGTAACGACGGCCACGGTTCCCAGGCGGGCCGCCTTGATGGCGAACCCGAGTCCGGCGATGCCGCTGCCGAGAATCAGAAAGTCGGTTTGAATCTCCATTACAACCCAGTATCCGGTAAATGGTGTTTACAAAGCAACTTCTTTCTTATATACCTTTCGGCGCACTTTGTGGAGTAAAAATCAGGCTCCCCACGCAGGGGTGGAAGAGAAAATACATGCTGGTACTGGGAATCGAGTCTTCCTGCGACGAAACGGCCGCAGCCGTCGTCTCGGACGGAAGACGGATACTTTCAAACGTGGTGGCGTCTCAGGTCGATTTTCACGCCCTGTATGGGGGCGTCGTGCCGGAAATCGCCTCGCGGAAACACATGGAGGCGATTCTTCCCGTTATAGATCGTTCTCTCGAGGAAGCGGGAGTCAGTCTCGACGATATAGACGGCGTGGCCGCGACGAGGGGTCCCGGACTCATCGGTTCGATTCTGGTCGGGCTGTCCGCGGCGAAAGCGATCGCGTTCGCCCGTGAAATTCCCTTCGTCGGCGTCAACCATATCGCGGGACATATTGCTGCGATATTCCTGGAAGAAAAGGTGCCCCCCTTCCCCTTTACGGCGCTCGTTGTGTCGGGAGGACATACCAATATTTACACTGTGGAGGATTTCGACCGCATGCGGCTCCTGGGGCAGACCCGTGATGACGCCGCGGGGGAAGCTTTCGACAAAGCGGCCAAGATGCTCGGCCTGGGGTATCCCGGTGGCGTGGTCATCGACAGGCTTGCCGAACAGGGTGATGCCGGACGTATTCGTTTTCCGAGACCCATGAAAAACAGTCCCGATTTCAGTTTCAGCGGTCTGAAAACCGCCCTTCTTTCTTATCTAAAACAGTGCGAAGAACCGCCGGCGCAAGACGACATACCCCATGTGGTTGCTTCTTTTCAACAGGCTATTATCGACGTCCTGGTGGAAAAAACGATGCGGGCGGCCGGTTACTGTCCCGGCGGGGCAGTCGTCGTGGCCGGAGGCGTTGCGGCCAACCGCCGTCTGCGTCAGTGTTTCAGAGAGGCATGCGAAGCAGACGGCCTGGACCTGTATATTCCGTCCCCGGCGCTGTGCACCGACAACGCCGCGATGATCGCTGCCTACGGGACAAGGCTCCTTGAAAAAGGCATCGTTCATTCTTTCGACCTGAACGCCCTGTCCCGGTGGCCTGTGGGAATGGACTGAGCCCGGGGACAGTGTATGACCGTGATTCAGACCGGGCGGTCGTGTGACTGGGATGGCCGATGACGACACCACGGAAAATTCTTGATCGTTACGATTTGCGTCCGCTCAAGCGGTACGGCCAGTCGTTCCTCGTTGACCGCGGCGTAATCGCGCGGATCGTGGAAAGCCTTGAAATAGGCGGCGACGAAACGGTGATCGAAATCGGGGCGGGTCTCGGCATTATGACGGCACTCCTGGCTGACCGGGCCGCCAGGGTGACGGCCCTTGAAATCGACCGGAGGCTTCTTCCGATACTGGAGGCCGAGCTGGAAGGAAGAGCGAACGTCGAGATCCTGCACAGGGATGTTCTGGAGTACGATTTTTCCACGGTTGTTGATGAAGGACGTAAAATCAAGGTCGTCGGTAACGTTCCCTACAACATATCCTCCCAGATATTGGTGCGGTTGATCCGGTTCAGAGAGTACGTGTACTCATCCGTTCTCATGTTCCAGCGGGAACTTGCCGAACGGATCGTCGCGGGACCGGGTGATCGCCGGTACGGGACACTCTCGGTACTTACCGCGATGTACCTGGATGCGTTCCGGGTCATGTCCGTGTCGAGAGGCAGCTTCTTTCCGAGGCCGAACGTTGATTCCCTGGTGCTGAAACTCGTGACGCGTGACCAGCCGCTGTTTCCTGTCAGAGACCATGAAAAATTTCAGAACCTCGTGAGGGCCGCGTTCGCCAAGAGGAGAAAGACGCTGATCAACAGCCTGTGCGACAATCCCTTCATTACCGTCGATCGGCAGCGTGGCATCGCCCTCCTGGAGGAACTCGGCATCGATCAAAACCGCCGGGGGGAAACACTGACGCCGGAAGAATTCGCTGAGCTGGCGGAACGTGTCTGATTTCTCGTCGCGGTATAAACGGTGCTGACATTGCCGGTCAGCTGTTCTACCTCACGCGTTAAAGCCGGCACGTTTCCGCCGTGTATCGATTGATCGATTTCGGTCACAAAAAATCTTGACAAGGGGCCGTCCGTTTGCTAACAAGCGGCACAAACCGCCTGGATCCGCGAGAAGGACTGGGACGGAATGAATCAATGATCGTTCCATGGAACAGATGCGGCCTTCTCGATTATTCGGGGGAGGCTTTTTTTTCGGCTGAAAAGGGAAAACATGGATATCATTCGGAATTGTAGAGAAATGCAGCTTCGAGCTGAGTCAATCCGTCACGGGGGGCGGCGCATCGCCTTTGTTCCCACAATGGGATATCTCCATGAAGGCCACCTGAACCTCATGCGGGAAGCGAAAAAACTGGCCGACGAGCTGGTGCTCAGTATTTTTGTTAACCCGACCCAGTTCGGGCCCGGCGAAGATTACGAAAAATATCCTCGTGATTTCGAACGGGATGAAGCACTCGCGAAACAGGAAGGCGTCGATATAATTTTCTATCCTTCTGTGGACGACATGTATCCCACCGGCTACCAGACATACGTGACGGTCGAGGAAGTGACCCGGAATCTCTGCGGCATGTCGCGGCCCGTTCATTTCAGGGGGGTAGCCACAGTCTGCACGAAACTCTTCAATATCGTCAAACCCCATACAGCGGTCTTCGGGAAAAAAGACTATCAGCAGCTGGTTACAATACGCCGCATGACGGGCGATCTCAACATGGATATCGAAATCATGGGCGTGGATATAACCAGGGAGTCCGACGGAATTGCCATGAGTTCGCGCAACGCTTACTTAAAGCAGGAAGAACGTGAGGCGGCGTTGAGCCTCAGCAGGGGGCTGAAAATCGCCAAAAAGCTCTACGACGATGGAGAACGCCGGGCATCCGTGATAATCCGGGCGGTGCGTGAATACATCGAGTCACACGAGGGAACGGACATCGACTATGTGAAGATTTGCGATGCGGAAACGCTGGAAGACGTGGAAACGCTGGAACGCGAATCCGTTATCGCTCTGGCGGTGCGGGTGGGACTCCCGCGGCTGATCGACAATCACGTCTTCGGCGAACCGCTTATTATTCCATAAAGGTGGGAAAAGCCATGCAAAGAATCATGCTCAAGTCCAAGCTGCACAGGGCGACGGTTACGGACGCGCAACTTCATTACGAGGGGAGCATCACCATCGACGAAGACCTGATGGATGCCGCCGACATTCTCCCTTACGAACAGGTCGACATTTACAACGTCACGAACGGGGAGCGTTTTTCGACTTACGTGATCAAAGGCAAAAGGGGGTCCGGCGTCATATGCCTGAACGGCGCGGCGGCACGCAAGGCCCACAAGGGGGACCTGGTCATAATTGCCGACTATGTCATGGTAGATGGCGAAGAAGCGAAAAACTGGACAGTCAAGTGTTTCCTGCTCGATGAGAACAACCGCATTCGACGGGGAGCGAAATAACAACTGAGTAGCCCGAAAGAGGAAAGCGGGGTGAACGACGGCGTTTACCCCGCTTTTTGTCTGTTGAAAAAGGGTCGTGATTTTGGTATGTAGGCGTTTCTCAACTTGGTATTCCCATTTCATGGCCATGGAACGTGATGGATGAAAAAGAGGATAAAACGCGTTTTTCTTACCGGCCTTGCGGCCATCATTCCGATCGGTGTCACGGTCTATATTCTGTACTTTCTGCTGCGGATGATGGAGGGGCTGACAAACATCGTTCCTTCACAATACCGTCTCGAAGAACTGTTCTCCATACATATTCCCGGTATCGATTACCTGATTCTGGTTGTTCTGATATTCGCCGTGGGGCTTCTGGTACGAAGCTATGTGGGAAAAAAAATCATTTCCTGGGGTGAAACAGTCCTGAACAAGATTCCCGTCGTCCGCACGGTGTATGTGGCTTCGAAACAGCTCACCCACGCCATATTCAGCGACGACAGCAGCAGTTTTAAAAAAGTCGTGCTTATTGAGTATCCTCGAAAGGGGCTGTACTGCATAGCTTTTGTCACGGGGACAACAAAGGGGGAACTTCAGGAAAAAACATCGGAGCATCTGATTAACCTGTTTGTTCCGACGACGCCCAACCCCACGTCGGGGTTTCTTCTTATGGTTCCGGAAGAAGATATCATAAATCTCGATATGACGGTCGATGAAGCGTTCGCGTTGGTTGTGTCAGGCGGAACATACACGCCGCAGGAAATAAAAAAATTACTGGAGGAGGATAAGAAACTTCATGTTGATAACATCTGAAGCGGTTAAAGTAGGACATCCTGATATTGTGGCGGATACAATCGCCGCTCACATTATTGCGAGAATTCTGGAAGAAGAGAGCAAGATCGGCATGGACATCAATACCATGCCTCATTGCGGACTGGAAGTATTCCTGGGAAAGGGATTCTGTATAGTCGGCGGCGAAGTATCGACGCGGATCTACGTGAATATAGAGAAATCGATCCGCCAGACGATTCTTTCGCTTGGGTACACTGATGCCGCACTGGGTCTCAACGGCCATTCCATGGGCGTTTTCAACGCTATCATTCCCCAGTCGCCGGACATCAACATAGGAACCCGGTCCGATCTGGGAAAATACAAGGAAATAGGAGCGGGTGACCAGGGTATCATGTATGGGTTCGCCGCTGATGAAACGCCGGAGCTTCTGCCGCTAACATTCGTCCTGGCGAACAAGATGATGCGGGCCTTTGAAGCAAGCAAGGACCCGATTTTCGCGCCGGACGGCAAGGGGCAGGTAACCGTGGAATACGACAGCGAGGGCAGGCCCAAACGCCTGGCAAAAGTGCTCATGTCGAACGCCATCGATTACCGGCACGTGGCGGAACGAGACGGCATCGAAGGAACGGCCCGGATGATCGCATTTGACTGCCTGGGAAAGTGGGTGGACAACGACACGGAGTTTCTCTTCAACCCGACAGGAGAATGGCAGGCCGTACATTCGTGCAGCGCCGCGGATTCAGGTGTTACCGGACGAAAGCTTGTCTGCCAGTTATACGGCGCTTATCCGGGTGCGCAGATCGGGGGCGGCGCCGTCGTCAACAAGACTCCCGAGAAGGTTGATTGCTCCGCGGTCTTCGGGACCCGTTACGCGGCCAAGAACATCGTTGCCGCGGGCCTGGCCTCGAAAGTTTCGGTCCAGCTTGCCTATGCCATCGGCGTCGCGCGGCCCATGTCGGTCTACGTGAATACCTTCGGAACGGGTACCATTCCCGATGAGAAACTTGCGGCACTCGTGGAACGGGTTTTCGATTTCACGCCCCGCGGAATGATTGAGAAGTTCGGTCTGCTTGACGGAGAGGTATATCGCAGAATTGCCAGAAACCTCTTCATGGATGATTACGAATGGGAAAAAACAGACATGGTTGACGTCCTGAAAACGGAAGCGGGGAAATAAAATGATGAACTTTGATATAGCGGACATCGGGCTGGCGGATAAGGGGAAATCGAGTGTTGACTGGGCCAATAAAAGTATGCCTGTCCTGAACAGCATCAAGCGCCGCTTTGAAAAGGAAAAGCCTCTCGAGGGGATCCACCTCGGGGCCTGCCTGCACGTTACCACTGAAACGGCGAGTCTCATGGACACGCTGAAAGCGGGGGGCGCCGAGGTCGCCTTGTGCGCTTCCAATCCTCTCAGCACGCAGGATTACGTGGCCGCCTACCTGGTCAAGCACAGCGAAATTCCGGTATTCGCAGTTCGCGGCGAGGACCGGGACACATACTATGAACACATCGACGCGGTTCTGGGCATACAGCCGAATGTCACCATGGATGACGGGGCGGACCTGGTGTCGCGGATACATTCCGACAGGACCGATCTGGTCCCTTCGATCATCGGCGGAACGGAGGAGACCACCACGGGCGTCATCAGGCTGCGGGCCATGGCGACTGAAGGCGTTTTGCAGTTTCCTCTCATCGCGGTGAACGACGCGGATACGAAACATCTGTTCGACAACCGCTACGGAACGGGGCAGAGCACCATCGACGGTATTATTCGGGCCACGAACCGTCTCATTGCGGGATCCGTGTTCGTCGTGTGCGGTTACGGCTGGTGTTCCCGTGGATTGGCCATGAGAGCCCACGGTATGGGAGCCAACGTAATCGTCACGGAAGTGGATCCCGTAAGGGCGCTCGAGGCAGTGATGGACGGCTTCAGGGTAATGACCATCAAGGCGGCGGCGGAAATCGGTGATTTTTTCTGCACCCTCACGGGCGACATGAACGTCATACGCAAGGAACATTTTCTGCTCATGAAAGACGGGGCCATTGTCAGCAACTCCGGTCACTTCAACGTGGAACTCGATATCGACGGACTCCGTGAAATCGCCGAGTACCGTGGGCGTATTCGGGAACACATCGATGAATACCGGCTGGCCGACGGGCGTTCTGTTTACCTGCTCGCCGAAGGACGTCTCATTAATCTGGCTGCAGCCGAGGGCCATCCTTCGAGCGTTATGGATATGAGTTTCGCAAACCAGGCCCTTTCGGCGGAATACCTGGTTAAGTCAGGAGCCGGCCTCGAGAAGATCGTTTATTCGGTGCCCCGAGAGATAGACCGGGAGATCGCCCGCCTGAAGCTGGCGGCCCTGGGTGTTTCCATCGACGTTTTGACGGAAGAGCAGGAAACGTACCTGAATTCCTGGAAGATGGGAACCTGAAGGAAGCCTGGCAGTTGTGCCGGTCTTCAGGTCCTGACGCGACGGAGCAGGAAAATCGAGGCGGCGAGAAACAGGATATTCGCCGCCCACGCTCCTATTATCGGCGGAATGGTGCCGGACCGGCCCAGAGACATCATAAAGGCGAATACAAGCCAGTATGACAGGCCCGTCGCGATTCCGATGCCGATTCCCTGAGCGATGCCGCCGCTTCGTTCTGAACGGGCGGCGAAACACAACCCCAGAACAGCCATGATGACGCTTATGAAGGGAAAGGCCACCTTGCCGTGCAGATCGGCCAGGTAACGGCCTGCGTCATAGCCTTCTGAACGGATCTTGGTGATGTACCGTTTCAATTCCCCGAATCCCATCTCGTCCGGTTCCCGCTGAACGACGAGAAAGTCCTGCGGTTTTTCAGGGATGTCGATCTTCATGGATTTTCTTGTTTCAACATGCGGAAAATCGCCCTCGGGAAAGGTCGCGATCATGACCCGGTGAAACACCCAGGTCTCGTTTCTCCAGCGGCCTTCGGCCGCGTCGATTCTTTTTACCAGATTCATCGATTCATCGAGATAATTTATCCTGATGCCGCGGAGCACGTTGGTATGGGGGTCGAAAACGGAGAAATTGTATATTCCCGGTTCGCCCCGATACCATATTTCATGATGCTTGAAGGTTCCAGTCTGCGTTCTGTTCTGAATTTCCACGTATTTCGTGTGTTTCATCCGCTGGTTGGCGTAAGGTGTGATGAACTCGCTGATGAGAAACGTTACCAGTGCGATAGCCAGGGCGCACAGGAGCGGGGGGAGGGCGGCCCTGTACAGGCTCACGCCGGAAGCTCGCAACGCCACCAGCTCACAGTATTTCGAGAAGGTTCCGAACGTGATGAGGGAGGACAGGAGAACGCTCACGGGGATCATCTGTACCAGGATCATGGGAATACTGTAAAAAAAATAGGCGGCCACCTGTCCGACCGAGGCGCTGTTGCTTATGAACATCCTGATCCGCTGAAAAAAATCGACGACAAGAAACAGGACGATCAGTGACGCGAGAATCAGAAGAAGGTTCAGAAGAAACTCCTTCAATATATAGCGGTCGAGAATCGTCAATCCAGTTGTCTCAAATGGTTTTTTCATCGCGTCTTGCCGAAAGCGTTCGCCGCACCCTGTTTTTCGTTTCACGATCGCCGCCGCCATGCGTTCGTCACGGCGACTGTCGCGGACTTCAGCCTGGTCAGATCCGGAAGAGGAAGTTCACGCGCTGTTATGATGAAAAACCAGGCGCCCGAGCCCCCGAGCACGAGGTTGGGCGCCCAGGTCGCGAGAACGGGGTTGAGATTTCCCGTTTCACCCAGGGCGTCCCCGGCGAGCTGCAGGGTGTAATATACGATGACGACACCCAGCGCGATCACGAAGGCCCGCGACTTCGCCGTTCGGTGTTTCTCCATGCCGAGCGGCATGCCCAGCAGCGCGAAGACAATGCATGTCAGGGGCAAGGCGAACCGCTTGTTAAGCTCCATCAGGATCAGGTTCCGTTGCCGGGGGGAAAGATCGGTGGAAGAGAGTTCCCGAAGCAGAAGGCGGGGCGTCATTTCGCCCTCGTCCAGCCGATGATCGCCTGCCGATGCCTGCAATGACGTCGACATGTCGAGCGAGATGTCGTAGACGCCGAAATCCATTTTTCTATACGTTGAAAGATCGGCGCCGGTCATGTGCGTGCTGCCGTTCTCCAGACGCAGCGTCACGTCTCCCGAAGCGGGATCAGAAATGAGCCGTCCGAGCCGTGCCACGATCGTCAGGGGGCTGCCGGCGGTTCGGCTGTCGGATATAAAAAGTTCACCCATGGTGGAACCATCAACGGATACCCTGTTCGCGTACAAAACAAGCCCCGGAAAATCGTCGTTAAAAACCTTTTCCTTGATGCCGATGCCCGCCTTCTGACGTGCCAGGTCAGCGAGAAGAGAGCGGCCCGCGCTGTTGACGACGGGAACAATGTAGAACTGCAGCAGCAGGGTAAAAACGAAAGCAGCCAGCGACAGCAGGGCCACCGGCGGCACAAGCTGGTACAGGCTGATGCCGGCGGATTTCATGACGAGGATTTCGTTTTCCCGGGACAACCGTCCCAGACCGATGAGAATTCCCACCAGCAGGGCGATAGGCACGGTAATAGCGAGGAAGGGAGGGAGGAGAAACAGAATCAACCGGAGGATGTCCGGAAAGCCGACGCCCTTGTTGATCATGAGATCCATGAGTTGCAGGATCCGTCCCATGAGAAGAACGAAGGTCAGGATCAGGAGCACCAGCAGGAAGGGATAAAAAATTTCCCGGCACAGGTAACGGTGGATAATAAAATGTTTCATCGCGCATCCGATATCGTTGTTGGAACGAGAATCAATATAACAGCTATTCCTGAGTGATTCAATGACTACAAGCGTGATGAACCCCTTTCGTCTCAGGAACTTCCGTGATCTTTCATGGATTGACCTTTTATATTTTTTTTGTTACATGCATCTTCTTTATTCGACGTCGGGGGCGCACGTAATGATTGATCTTCACACCCATACGCTTTTCAGTGACGGAGAGCTCGTTCCAGCGGAACTTGTCGTGCGTGCGTTGAGCCTGGGATACCGGGCCGTCGCGTTCACGGATCACGGCGATTATTCGAACATCGATTTCATCATTCCCCGGCTCGTTCAAGCCTGCCGACGCCTGAAGACGTTTTCAGAACTGCAGGTGATGGCCGGCGTGGAATTGACCCACGTGCATCCACGGGACATCCGTGAGCTCACTGAGGAAGCACGATCCCTCGGTGCACAGCTGGTTGTTGTCCACGGTGAAACCATCGTCGAGCCCGTCGCAACGGGGACTAACCGGGCTGCCATCGAAGCCGGCGTGGACATTCTCGCTCATCCGGGCCTGATTACAGCGGACGACGCTGCGGCAGCGGCGGAGAACAATGTCTGTCTTGAAATATCTGCCCGTTCAGGTCACAGCCTGACAAACGGACATGTCGCCGCAACGGCACGGCGGTGCGGCGCGAAGCTGGTTCTCAACTCAGACGCCCATGCCCCCGGCGACCTGCTGACCCGGGATAAGGCCCGCCGCGTGGCTTCGGGAGCAGGAATGCAGGACGAGGAAATCGACGAGATGTTCCGTAATTCCGAATCGCTGTGCCGTGCGGCCGGGGAGCGATGAGGGCTGTCTTCCTCTCAGATGCCCATCTCCGGAACGAGCGGGACGAGGGTTACCGGCTTCTTTTGCGGTTCATGAAAGAACTCGAGGGGACGACGGATCACCTGGTTATAGCCGGTGACTTGTTCGATTTCTGGTTCTGCGACGGAACGAAAATTTATCCCGAATTTGAAACAATCATGCAAGCGTTGATCAACCTGAGAAAAAGCGGTGTCCGGATATCGCTTATCGAGGGAAACCACGATTTTTTCATGCGGGACGCTTTCCGAGGAACGGAAATCGAGATCATTCCCGACGAAATAGTTCTGGAAATCGACGGAACCACGATATACACAGCCCACGGAGATCTTGTCGACCGGTCAAACAGGCGGTATCTTATGCTGAGGCGATTACTTCGAAGCGGATTTTTTTTCAGACTGCAACGGTTATTGCCCGCCGGGCTGCTCTGGAAAATAGCGGGACGATGTTCCAGTTCGAGCAGGCGATATATGCAAGAGCGGTCCCGGTCGATTGTCGAAGCCATGAAGCGTTTCGCCCGTGAACGCATCGCCGGGGGCGCGGATGCCGTGATACTGGGGCATAGTCACCAGCCGATGATACAGTGGTACACCGTCGACGGAAGAACGGGAATGCTGGGGCTCCTCGGGGACTGGATCGAGCATTATTCCTACGTCGTTTTTGAAAACGGTCGGTTCACGCTCGAATTCTATGGGACGACGTGACAAGAGAAGGGAACACTTGGGGCGATGAAATTCGGGGGACCGGATATATACGGGGATGAGGCGGCGGAACGAAGTGAAACCTTCGTGATAATTCCCGTGCCTTATGACCTGACCTCGAGCTGGAAGGCCGGTTCGCGGCACGGTCCGGCGGCGATACTCGAAGCATCCGCCTACCTGGAGCTTTACGACGAAGAACTTCGACAGGAAACATGGCGTGCGGGCATTGCCACGCGTGAAGCCCTGGAACCCGACGTCCGCGGGCCCTCGTACATGATAGAAGAAGTGCAGGAGGAAGTGGCCTCCGTTTTCAAGGAGAAAAAAATTCCCGTTTTGCTCGGCGGAGAACACAGTGTGACGCTCGGGGCGGTACAGGCTGCGAAGGAACGTTACCCCTCGCTTTCGGTGCTGCAGCTCGACGCGCATGCCGATTTGCGTGATTCCTACCAGAATTCGCCTTTAAGCCATGCTTGTGTCGGACGACGGATCGTGGAACTCTGTTCCCTGGTGCAAGTGGGTGTTCGGAGCATGAGTGTGGAGGAGGCCCTCTTCATCGATGAAAAAACGGACCTTGTCCTGTCGCTTTCGGCGGAAGAGACCCGTATTGACGGGTGGATCGACCGGGTGTGCGAACGATTGACCGGAGACGTGTATATTTCCATCGATCTTGACGTCTTTGATCCCTCTATTATTCCGGCGACGGGAACACCTGAACCCGGCGGAATGGGATGGCGGGAGGTTCTCGATCTTGTTCGCGCCGTCGCCGCGGTCAAGTCGATCCGCGGCTTCGACGTGGTGGAATTATGTCCCCTGCCGGGGGTCGCGGCGTCTGATTTCACGGCGGCGAAACTCGTGTACCGGGTTATGGGATACATCGCGGAAAAATATATATTATGAAAAGGAGAAATGCCTTGAATCCATTCGTTCCGACAAGAATGTTTTTCACCAAGGGTGTTGGTTTTCACAAGGAAGAACTTCATTCATTCGAGCTGGCACTTCGCAGCGCGGGTATCGAGAAATGCAACCTGGTCAAGGTATCGAGCATTTTTCCTCCCGGATGCAAGGTGATTTCCTCGAAGCAGGGATTGCGGGAATTGCAGTCGGGCGGTATAACGTTTACGGTTATGAGTCAGTGCTCCAGCGACGAGGCCCGGCGGCTTATAGCAGCCTCGATCGGATGTGCCATCCCTACCGATCGGACGACCTACGGTTATATCAGTGAGCATCACGCCTACGGACAGACCCAGAAACAGGCGGGAGAGTATGCAGAAGACCTGGCGGCGGCCATGCTTGCCTCGACACTGGGTATAGATTTCGACATAGATGCAAGCTGGGACGAGAAGGAAGAAATATTTAAAATAAGCGGCAAGATCGTTAAAACAATGGAAACCACCCAATCGGCCATAGCGCGGGTGGGGGGATATACAAGCGTCGTGGCGGCGGCGGTCTTTCTTTTCTGATCGTCCGTCGTAACGCCTTTACCGAGACACAGGGCAGCTCCCGATTTGTTTTCAAACCTCTCCTGACATTTTTACAGGGCCGTCATGGCGGAAAATGAACAAACGAGAGCAAGAAAACAAGGAGGATGCCCATGTCAGGAAACGAGGCGGCGTCGGCCTGCCTGTACGTTCTGCCCGCGGCGGTCGGTTCGCTGGTCTTTTTCGCGCTTGTGATCGTTTCGCTTGTGCGGGACGGCCGGGGCACTGCGGTGAACCGGTTGTTCGCCGCTATCTGTTTTCTGGGAGCGCTTATCAACGCCGATGTCGTTGTTGTTGCCCTGGTCGATAACGATGAACTGGCGTTGAAGATCGACCGGCTCGTTTACCTGCTTTTTATTTTCAGTATTCCAGTCTATATCAGGTTCACTCACGTTTATCTCGGCATCTCGCGCCGTCTTCTCGAAGCGGCAACGTTCGGCGCGAGCGCGTTCATGCTTCTTTTCACGCAGCATGCCGTTTTTATCAGCGGGCACCACGAGTATTCCTTTGGCCGAATCGCACAGGCCGGTCCGCTGTACTGCCTTTTCGTCGCCGTCGCCGGAGTCGCCGTTCTCTATTGCATGGCCATCATGGTTTCGCATCTTGTCGCCGCGACGGACAACCGGCGTAAAAACAGACTGAAATACCTGATCGTCGGCTTCGGCATGGGCGCGGCTCTGATCGCGCTCAACGCCCTGCCCGTGATGGGAATTCCCGTTTATCCCCCGGGCAATTTCAGCTTCATTCCGGCCGTCGTGCTGGCATTCGGGGTGTTGAAATACGACCTGCTCGATCTGAGGGCCGCCGTGGGAAAATGGTTTTTTTACCTGTTTTTCACGGGCGCCCTGGCGATCGTCTACCTGCTCATACTCTACATTTTCAACCTCGCGGCCATGAGTCTCGGCACGCAAAACCCCCTGGTAATCTCCCTGCTTCTCGCTCTTCCGGTCGTCTTGATTTTCGAACCGCTCAAGAAGGCGATACGGGCACTGGTGGAACGTTTTTATTTTCGGGGAAGGTATAATTACAGGCACGTTCTTAAAGACGTGAGTCATACCCTGACATCGCTGTTGAAACTGGAAGACGTGGGGCGGTATCTCGTCGATTCGGTTTACAGCGCGCTGAATCTCTCTTCGGTTTTTCTCGTCGTGTTCGATGAAGAAAAGGGAGGCGTGGCGATGACGGAATACCGCGGCGATACGGCGGCGGAGGCGGCCGACCGGTTTCGGGAAGTGGCCGGACCGGTAACAAAATTTATCGAAGAGGCGGGACGGTTCCTTTCTTCCGCCGACATCGAGCGGAGCGGAATGCCGGCGCACGCGAAGGAGAACATAACGGGCTTTGTAAGGCGGTTTGATTTTGTATTTATTTTCCCCCTGTATTTCAAAAACCGGCTTTCGGCCTTGTTGATGCTTGGAGACAAGGTGTCGGGCGATCTCTTCACGCCGGAAGACCTGGAACTTCTGACAACTATTTCGAACCAGGCCGCTGTGGCGATCGCCAACGCCGCCGGCTACGAGCGGCTGGCGAATGTAAACAGGGATCTCGAAAGGCGTGTGGAGGAACGGACCGCCGGTCTGGTCAGGGCCATGGAGGAGCGGGAACATACCAGGCAACAGCTCATCCGTTCTGAAAGTCTCGCGGCCATCGGGCAACTGGTCGCCGGCACGGCACACGAACTGAATAATCCGCTGGCGGGCGCCTTGAGCCTGGTTGAATCATCCATGGAAACCCTTTCGGAAAACCGGCGGGATGAAGAATATCTTGACGAAGTCCTGGAAGACCTCGCTTTTTCAGTGAAGGAACTGAAACGGGCGGGAGGTATCATCAAGAGTCTCCTCAGCCTGTCCCGACAGACCCATGAAACTGACGAACCGGTGAATATAAACGCCGTGCTTGAAGACGCCCTCAGGATTCTTCGAATCCGTTACAAAAACCGCGACATCGCAATTACGAAAGAGCTTGCCCCGGATCCTCCCGTGCTGAGAGGCAACACGGCCCAACTGGGTCAGGCCTTTATTAATATTATAAACAATGCAATCCAGGCATTGCCCGACAGAGGCGGGTCCATCACACTGACGTCCCGTTTCGTGGATGAGAAAAACAGTCTTCTCGTTCACTGCAGAGATGACGGATGCGGCATTCAACCGGGCCGACTGCAGGAAATTTTTCATCCTTTTTACACCACCAAGCCGGCGGGCGAGGGGACCGGTCTGGGTCTTTACATCAGCCACGAAATAATTCGAAGACACGAAGGAACGATTCACATTGAAAGCGAGTGGGAAAGGGGGACCACCGTAATGGTTGATTTTCCACTGGAAAGGAGAGAGCAGTGAGCTATCTGGTTGTCGTTGATGATGAAGAAAGCGTCCGGCGGTCTCTCAAGCGGGCCCTCGAGCGGGAGGGGTACGGTGTCCTTCTTGCTGAAAACGGAGATATGGCCATCGAACTCATCAAAAGTCGTCCACAGGGGATTGAAACGGTCATTTCCGATTTCCGGATGCCTGGAAAAGACGGGCTTCAGACGCTTACGGAGGTGAGAAAACTGAATCCGGAAATAACAAGGATCATGCTGACAGGTTACGCCACGATGGAAACCGCCATAGAATCACTGAACGAAGGTGTCGACGGATTCCTGATGAAACCCTTTTCCAACAGCGATCTGCGGGCGAAAATCAGGGAATACACGCTCAAAAAAAGGCTCAGGCAGTTCGTGTCGGACCAGGTATATGAGCGGATGCAGCAGGGTTTCGAATGGATGAAATTCAGGCGGTGCCCGGCGTCGGTTCTCTTCTGCGACATCCGGGGATTTTCGAGAATGTCGGAAGAGATATCCAAGGAAGAACTGTCGTTTCTGCTGAACAGCGGATTTTTTTCGCCCCTTGACGATATTGTCTGCGAACATGGAGGCATGCTCGACAAACATATCGGCGACAGTATCATGGCGGTGTTCGGCGTGTTGGCCGACGAAGACCAGGCGGCGCGTCAGGCCGTGACCTGCGCCAGAAAAATGATCGAACAGATGTCCCGTGAAACAGTTTCGGGAGACGCCCCCTCAATCAGCGTAGGTATCGGCATCGGTAGCGGTGAAGTTATGGCGGGCCTGTTCGGATCGGCCCGGAAAAAAGAGTACACCGTCTTCGGTTCACCCGTGAATGTCGCGGCAAGGCTCGAAGGAATGGCGCGGTCCGGAGAAATTCTCATCTGTGAGCAAACAGGAAAAATGCTGGGTGACGATCCATCTCTTCGTCCTCTCGAGGCGGTCCAACTGAAAGGAATGGACCGTGAAATCATGATATTCAAGGTTGCCGAAGATAAGCAGGTATAAAAGATATAAAAACCTTGACAAGGCAGGAGCGTTGTTTTAACGTACGCCTTCTCGAAACGGATTAGTGGTGCGGGGTGGAGCAGTCTGGTAGCTCGTTGGGCTCATAACCCAAAGGTCACAGGTTCAAATCCTGTCCCCGCTACCAAATAAAAATGACGAGGGGAGGATCACACGGTGCCTCCCCTTTTCTGTGGATCGTGACGAACAATCCCGGCGTTCTGTTTTCTCCCGACCATCCTGCTGCAGCCGTCTTTCCGCCGGGCGGCGTCAACTGAGCCCGCGAGTATGCATGGCAGGATGGAAAAATCCCGGAAATTTATGAATGAAGCAACTGAGGACCTTCGCCGATTGCGTGAGCGGGTTCGCGAACTTGAATCCGCCGAAGCCGATTTGAAGCGTCAAATCGAAGCGCTTCGAATAAGCGGGGGTAAATACCGTGAAATCGTAGAAAAAACCCGCGAAGCAATCTTCGTCATACAGGACGAAACGATCGTTTATTTCAACCGCTCCGGTTTTCCGAACATCAGATACCGTTCCGATGAAATCATGAACAAGTCATTGTTTGGTTTAATTCATCCTGACGACCGCGAGAGAGTCGCAGACAATTATTTCAGGCGGATACGGGGCGAAGAAGTGCCGAGCCGCTATTCGTACCGAGTTGTCGGCAGGGACGGAGGTATCCACTGGGTGGAAATCCACGCATCGCTCATCAACTGGGAGGGAAGGCCGGCGACGCTCAACCTGATGCTGAATATTACCAGGCGCAGGCAGGTTGAGGAGAAACTCAGGGCAAGCGAGTCGAAATACCGGCTTCTCGCCGAAAAGATAAACGACGTGGTGTGGATGGCCGACCTGAATTTACGTACTTTCTATCACAGTCCCTCCATCGAAAAAGTTCTGGGTTTCACACCGGAAGAACGACAATCCATGAGCGTTGAGGAAATACTGACTCCCTCGAGCCTCTCGCTTGTCAGGGATGAAATGGCCGAGGAAATGATCCTGGAAAGGGAAGGGACCGCCGATCCTGACCGGCAGATATTGATCGAGCTGGAATTTTACCACAAGGACGGTTCCACCCGATGGCTGGAATGCCTGATCACCGGCATTCGTGATGACCAGGGGGTGCTGACCGGGATACACGGTGTGTCCCGTGATATTACCGACCGACGGAAGGCGGAAGAGCAGCGCAGAGCATCGCTCGAGGCGCTGCGGGAAAGCGAGGAGCGTTACCGGGAGATCGTCGACAACATTCCGGAATCATATTACGAAGTCGATATGGCGGGGAATCTGACCTTTTATAATATTGCGGCGATGATGCACCTCGGGTACGACGATCGGGAAATGAAGGGCATGAATTTCCGGAAGTTCATGGCCCCGGAAGACGTCGAGGAAGTATCAGCTGTCTACAACAGGATATTCACCACGGGTGAACCCGTTAAAAGCATAGAATATACGCTATTGGACCGAAACGGCAACAGGGTTTCGGCCGATGCCTCCGCTTCCCTGAAAAGGGATGTCGACGGACGGCCTGTCGGATTCAGGGGCGTGATACATGACATCACGGAGCGCAAGCGGATCGAGGAGGAGCGGAAGCGCACCCTGGCGGCATTGCGGGAAAGCGAGGCAAAATACCGTCTCGTGGTGGAAAACGCCAGCGACGTCATCTGGACCTTTGATCTCGGCACCATGTCCTATGATTACGTGTCGCCGTCGGTGGAACG
>JAGYOR010000140.1 GCA_018399535.1 Deltaproteobacteria bacterium
ATGTCGGAGATGATGACGCTTGTGGCCACGCCCGTGCCGATGTTCGTTACCGTCGCCTGGTAAGTCAGCTCCGTTCCGGGGGGCTGGTTGCCCGCGGGGGAGACGGTCTTGGTAATGGCAAGCACCGGCGCCGTGACAGTGGTGACGAAGGTGGCCGTGTCGCTTACGCCCGTGTCTATGCGGGAAGTGCCGGTGACGACAATCGTGTCGACGGACCCGTCAGATGCTCCCGCCGGTATCGTGGCCACGGCCAAGAAACTGTGCGTTCCCGAAGCGTTAATCACTCCCGAATCGGTAACTGTGATGTCACCGTCGGTGCCGGGAATGCCGTTTCCGTCCACATCTTTCCAGATGACCCAGGTCCATCCCGCCGAGGATGTATAGGTAAGGTCAAACGTGTCGGGGGCGTTTCCCGTATTTTCAACTGTAAAGGCATGGACGATCTGGTCGCCGGGATCGCCTGTTCCGGTTCTGTCGGGAGTAAGGACCACGCCCGGCAGGGTGGCAACGGTAACGGTGGACCCGTTGGTGGATCCAGTGTAGGGGCGCATTCCGTTGTCGAGCAGGCCATAAGAGGCCGTGGCGCTATTGGTGATATTCGTGCCAGAGGCGACGTTGTCATTTACCTTCACCTGGAAGTAGAACACCCCCGCCGGAGGGCACTGGGACCAGTCGAGCTGAAGCCTGTTATTGCCAGAATCATAGTAGGCATTGGCGATGGCCGTGTCGGCGCCTACCGTGTAGGTAAGATCTTCCGCATCATTCGCGTCGGTCATCGCGTTGGCCGTGGCGTAATCGCCACCCACGGGACCGGCCTTCATACTCCCCGCCACGTAGGCAGTGCCGGCGGGAATGGCGTCGAGGACGCGGATGCTGTAGGCGGTGCCGCCGCTGTTGCTGCCGGTAATCGCGTAGGTGATGGTGTCGCCGGGCTGGGGATTCGACGGTGTTGCCGTTTTGACAAGGCTCAAGACCGCCGCCTCAACATCGGTCGTAAAGACGGATGTATCGAATACTGTGCCGTCATAGGTGGAAGTGGCGGTGAGAGTTGTTGTGCCGATGGTGCCGTTTGCTGTCCCTTCCGGCACGGAAACTACCACAATCACGTCATAGCATTGATCGGCCGCAAGCACGCCCGTATCCGCAACAGGGGTGCCTTCAGTGGCCGAATCCCAGACGCCGTTTCCGTTGAGATCGGGATAGATGGTAACGGTCCATCCCACCGGGTCGTTCACCGCCGCCAGGGTGATCGTGTCGGACCCGTTGCCATTATTGCAGATCGTTGCCGGGTATTCCACATCGGTCCCCGCAATCCCGTTGCTCGCAGCCGTTGCGGGAGTGCTTGTGACGGCGGCCACCTGACTGACCACGGTGGTCACCGTGTTCGAAGTGACCCGTGGGCGACTGTTGCCGTTTGCATCCTCGTAATCGGCATAGGCCTGGTTGTTGATGGATGTGTTGACCGGAGTTCCCGCGGCGCCTGCCTGTGACCAGCACAGTGTGAGGGCCGCTGCAACGACAACCATGGTTAAGAGAATTCTACGCATGACTTGTACCTCCCCTTTGTTGTGTAAAAAAACTATATTTCATGAGATTCTCGATACATTCCTGCATGTCAGTTCACCGTGACTTTAAAATATACCCTGCCGAAACCGCCGGCCGGCACCGGGTCCACAAGGGACCATCTGATGTGGGTGAAGAACTCCGGCGGGGCCGGTTCTTTTTTCTCGCTGCCGTCGGGTTTCCTCACCAGATGCATCACCGGGGGATTCTGCCATGTGGCGCCGCCGTCGATACTGTACTGGATGAACGTGCCGTCGCCCGAAGCGCTTTTCATGACATAGACGGTTCCTTGGGGTATCGGATCCACGATCCGGGCACCCACCGCCGGGGCATTCCCCTCGTTGGTATAGGTGACAGTGTAGCGCAGCACATCGCCGGGCTTTGTTACTGTAACCGGCTCGTACTTTGTGACCCGGGCGTTTCCTTCTTTTACCCTGATCTCCTTGTCTACTTCCGTTTTCAGGACAAGCCTGGCCTCGTCCTGGGCTGCTGCGGAGTTCCACAGGAACAGCGTCATGACGAGTGCCAGGAAAACAGCAGTGTAATAATACGTGGTGTTTTTTTGTTTCATTTCTTTATCCTCGCTTTCTACTCGATGCGTACCTTGAAATAGACCTTCCCCTCGTCGTCGCCACTGTCGGGAACGCCGTCGTCGGGGGCAATGTTATTGATAATGAAGACCACGGTGTTGTCCTGTACGGACCCGCCGTCACTGTCTTCCTGTAAATCGGTGAATACGATATTGGCCGGATCGCCATACTGCGCGTCCGCCGCGCCCCTCTGGAGGCTGCCCGCCACATAGGTGGTGTAGAGGGGGATCGTGTCGACGATGAAAAGGGCCTGGGCGGCTCCGTTTCCGGTATTACGGTAGTGCACCGAATAGATCAGTTCCTCTCCGGGGTTCGCCGCCGCTTTATTTACCGCCTTTGTCAGTTCGATGAGGGGCGCCGTAATCGTCACCGGCGCCGTGGGACCGGTGCAAGTGACGGGGACATTGGGACCGCTGAGGCTGGCCGTATTGTAGTGCGTGCCCGCCACCCCTCCTCCCACCGTGGCGCTGAACGAGACGGTAACGGTGCTGTAAGGAGGGACGGTCCAGGCGCCGTTCCAGGTAAGCTGCGAACCCGTGATAGAGGGATCGGCGGTAATGAAGCCTGTGGTGCTTCCCGGCACGTAGGTAAATCCGGCAGGAATGACATCGGAAAGATACGTAAGCCATGCTTCACCGCAAGCCGAGTTCTCGATGCTGATGGTATAGTTTATCGTTTCTCCTGTGTCGGCCGATGCGCTGGAAACCGTTTTTGTGATGGCGATGACGGGAGGATTGATGGTCAGCGTGTCCGTTCTCGGCTGGTTCTGAAGAGGAGGAATGCTCCCGTCGATGGTGTCGATGTAGGTGACCGTCACTGTCTCACCCGGCATGACCTGAAGCGTGCCGTCAGAACTTGCGGGCATGCCCGCTTCGGATACGATTGACCCCGTGAAAATGCCGGTATTCACGCCCGTTTCCATAAGCGTAGTCGTTTCGCTGTCTCCGCTGGGGGCGTCGAGCGTCACCGGCAAGGTATTGACTCCCGTGGGATTGTAGTTTCTGTCGTCGTCGTCAACTCTGATGTAAAGTGTGTCGCCGGCACAGACCGCCGTCACGTCCCCCGTTCCAGCCAGGTTCTGGACGAAGCGCACTGTTCCCGTAGTGGGTCTCGTGCCGAAGGGGGAGACGTAGTCGGAAAAGCCGGTGTAGAGATCCGAGGCGCCCACCAGGTCGCCGCCGCTTTCAGTGAGGCTGTTGGCGCTTGAAGAACTGCCGAAGAAGAACCGCAGGGGGGATGAGTCGGTGATCCCCGTGACCTGTTTTAATGTGTCATAGGGGAAGCGCCAGTCCAGAAAATAGTCCTGATCGCCGTTGAATGACGTGTCGGCGGCGGTGATCTGGTAATTGCCGAGAAGGGGTATCGAAGCCTCAAGGGTTTCAGCTTTGTCCCCCGGATCACCCACCGTTCCCTGGACGGAGTTGTGCCAGAGTTCGACCTTTTCGTCTTTGGCGATGCCGTCGACCATAAGAAGCCACTCGTAGTCGGCGGCGTTCAGGTTGGTATCGAATTGGACCCCCCATCCGAAGGATTGCAGGTATCCCTGACCGCCTGTACCCTCTGGTGACTTGTCGAGACGAAGACGGAAATATATATATTGGCCGTCATTGAATACAAAGGCTGCGCTGTGCGCGGCACCGGAAACGATGTTCCGTGAACCCTGCGCATCGTTATTGTCATCCTCAAGGATCAGGGCGTTTTTGTAGATCGGTATCCACTGAGCTGACGTGGGCCAGGCGGCGGCGCAATGGGGGATGAGAAAGAAGAGAACGACAGTAAGTACAACAACGCGGAATATTGTGGAACGTTTCACATTTGTCACTTGTTGGGAAAAGGTTTTGCAGATCGCGAAGAGACGCACCATGAAGAAAGTAAAAAAGAACGACAGGATATTCTTTGCTTGCCGGGCGCCCATGAAATTATGACCTTAATCGTCAATGGCTGTTTTTGAGGAGCGTGGACAAAGGCCGTAAATATTTATGGCGATATCGCTGCCATCGAATCAATGCAAATTGTCTGCGCAAATCGGCGGACGAAGTGAGGGATCGAGATCGAAAATTGCGCCGCAGGATCTGCAGATGATATGGTCATGAGGAGCGGTGTTGGGATCGAATCTTTTCCCGGAACTGCCGTAGGATGGCACTTTCCTTATCAGCCCTTTTTCTTCGGGCAGCATCAGCGTATTGTATACGGTTGTTAGCGATATCGTGCTCCGTTGTTTGGAACCCGCCTTATAAATGTCGGAAGCCGACGGATGATTGGTGAGAAGTGTCCCCGAAAATTTGAAC
>JAGYOR010000141.1 GCA_018399535.1 Deltaproteobacteria bacterium
AAGCATCGTGTACCTTGTCTTCGCAGCGGCTTTTCGTGTAGACGGCATACCAGGCCACGACAGAAATTCCTCAGCCCTTGATCCGGGCGTCGATGATCAGGTCACCGTCGCTTCTCGACACTTTATCAAAGCGCAGGTTCAGCGACTGCTCCACGGCGGTCAGTCCCAGGTCGCCCACGGCATCGATGCCGGAACCGAGGATGCGGGGCGCCGTGATAACAACGAGTCGATCGACGCAGCCCGCGAGCAGGCATGACGTAATGATGCCGGCGCCGCCTTCGACGAGGACCGATGACAATCCAAGTCGGCCCAGCTCGGCGAAGATCTCCCGCAGGTCGAGCAGCCCCGGCGTCTCTTCGGGGACCGTCAGGATATCGACGCCCCGTTCCTGGAGACGTTCCCGCTTTGAAGGATCGGATCGCGTCGAGGTGACCGCCAGCGTCCGGGCCTGTTTGATATTATTGAAAAGGTGCGCATCGAGCGGCACGCGCAGGCGCGAATCGATCACCACACGTACCGGATTCCGTCCGCGTACCAGCCGTACTGTCAATTCCGGGTCATCGGCGAGGGCCGTGCCGCTTCCCACGAGGACGGCGTCGTGGAGGCTTCGCAACCGGTGGGCGAAACGGCGTGATTTCAGGGAGCTGATCCAGCGCGAGTCGCCCGTCGACGCGGCGATTCGACCGTCCAGCGTCTGCGCGTACTTGACCGTGATGAAAGGTGTCCCCCGTTCCATGTAGGTGAAGAATGTTTCATTCAGTCGCCGGCAGTCTTCTTCGAGAACGCCGACCTTGGTGGCGATGCCGTGCCGTTTCAGCGCTTTTATGCCGCGCCCGGAGACCAAGGGGTTGGGGTCGGCCGTCCCGATGACGACCCGGGAGGGGGCAATCTCGATAAGCCGGTCCACGCAGGGAGGCGTCTTGCCGTAATGACTGCACGGTTCGAGCGTCACGTAGAACTCCGCCCCGCGGAGATCCTCGGCAGCGCTCTCGATGGCGTTGATCTCGGCGTGCCTGCCGCCGAAGGCGCGGTGATATCCCTCGCTGATGATTCGTCCGTTCCTGACGATCACCGCCCCCACCATGGGATTGGGACTGACCCGTCCCGCTCCCTTGCGGGCGAGCGCGAGGGCCCGTTTCATGTATGCCTGGTCGGTTTCGGCCGTCATGAGCGGAGCGCCTTTCCTTTCCGGTTCGTCCTGTCGCGTTTCCCGTGTATACTACAGGAGGTGATAGCTGTAAAGAATGGTGGATGGGGATCAGAGGGCGGCGGTATTGACCAGCATGCAGTCCACCTCGATGATGGTCATATCCGTCTTGCGGCTGACGGGGAAAATGCCCGTGACGGCGAAGCCGTGGTCCTCGTAGTGCCCGAGAACATCGAGATAGTGGGGCATGCCGGAGTAGATGGGGACCAGTGAAAGTTCCGACAACATGCAGACAATGTGGGGCAGGGATCGCCGGGCGCCTTCGAACACCTTGAGATCGTATCCCTGCGTGTCCATTTTCAGAAAAATCCGTCTGTCCGCCGCCCTCTCGACATGAGAGGCCAGGAAATCGTCTATCGTGTCGACCTCGACGGTTTCCGTCTGCGCCACGTCGAGCTCTTTGTATTGTTCCTTTCCGAAGGTATTCGGCTCCAGAAACGAGGTAAAATCGGACGACGCGGTTATGTTGATTGACTGCCGGCCGGGGGCGTCCCCCATCGCGAGCTTGTGAACGAACCATGCCCCGTCGTTACGACTCGCCTTTTTCAGCATTTCGAAGGTTCGGCTGACCGGCTCGAATGAGTGGATTTCCGACCGGTAGCCCTCATTCCGGAGCTTTTCCCCGAACCGCCCGATGTTGGCGCCCACGTCCAGCACCAGGTCGATATTGTAACGGGACAGTACCTGCGGCAGGTGAGAATCCAGGGAAGGCTGCCGTGTGCGCCTGATGAGCTCGTACCCGAAGAGTTTTGCTATTTTATTGGAAAAATTCATGAATCATCCTCGATTTACGCCACCGCTGAAAAGCCGTTTACCCGGTCTGTTCTTCGGCCTGTTGTTCATGATTCACGATGTCCTGCCGCGTGCCAACGGCGAGCATCGCGCTGCACCAGATTAGCAGGAATCTTCCCTCCATGGAGGTGGTGAAATGCGCGCTGAAAAGACTCGTCGCGCACCACGCCAGCAGGACCCCGATTCCCGCGATATAATAAGGATGCCTGGCCCGCTGCATGAAAAAGGAGCCTATAAAGAGTAAAAACAATAATAATCCCGCGATGCCGTATTCGAACAGTATGCCCAGGTACTGGTTGTGGGGGTCGTGTATCGGCATATCCTGCCACCTTTTTTCGCCGGTTATTTCCTTTTCGTTCATCAGGCCCCTGTAAGCCGTTTCAAAACCGGCGGTGCCGTAGCCGAACAGCGGATGTTCAAATCGCTTCAACAGGGTGATCGTATTTTTCCACAGTATAATCCGCAGTCCCATGGATGTCGCCACCTGGTCATCCTCGTAGGTGTTGAGTTCTTCCATGCCCTGCAACATCCTGTCGTGGGAAACGGGCGACGCCAGCAGCAGGGAGACGATCAGCACGGGCGCGAGCACCATGAGAACAAATCCTGTTTTACGGGGCAGCGAAAAAAAGATGAACACCATGATCAGAACGATAAGGGCCAGGTAGCCGCTCCTGCCGGGCGTCACCAGGATAATATTGAGCAGCAGGATCACCGCCGATGCCACAAGCAGCCGCCTGCCGACGAAAACGGAACGAAGGGGGAACCGGAGAATGAGGAAGCAGGAGAAACAGGCGACGGCAAAGAACATGCCCTGCGTGGCCCAGTTATGGACCAGTATGCCCGGGCCGAACTTGTTGCCGATTCCCAGGGGATAGGCCGCGCAGGACAGAAGGGCGCCGAGCGCGGCGACACTGATAAACAGGGACAAGAAACGCTGTTTCCACACCGGGTTGTCGTAAACGGCGGCGACCATGGGGACAAGCAGCATTTTGCGCCAGCTTCCCCATAAATCGACGCTTTCAGCGAAAGTTGCCACACCGTAAAAAATTCCGATGGTAACCATGCAATACACGGCAAGGGCCATCATGACCATGGGCTGCCTGAGCGCTTTGAACGTTCTGCGGCGCAGTTCCCCGAATCCGATGATAGTGAGAAAAATAAGGATCTCGAAGACCTCCGTCGCGGCCGTCGAGACAAAGAGGGCGACGATCTCGAGAATGATCAGTACCCGCGCAAGGGCGACGGGATCGACATTCCGGCACATTCCGCTGTACCTGATCAGTTTTTCCTTTAGTGAACGAGCAACGGGCATTGGTGAATCCTCTGTAATACCGTATCCGTGTTCACGCCGGCGCCGCGCGATGCCTTCGCGGGCTCCATGAAACCGTGGCATCCGCGGTTGACGTCAATCACGTTTCCTCATATCTATTCCCAGCATCGGGTATAAATACTTTCTGCGAATGATTTTCACCTTCCATCCGACGGCGTCGATGAATCGTCCCCGTTTCAGGTCCTGGATGCTCGACTGGAAAAGACCCGTGTGAGAACCCTGCCTGGCGATAGTCGGTTCCAGCCAGAGGACGGGAACGGCAAGGTCCGAGGTGATCCGGTCGATCAGGTGATCGGCGGGCAGGTCAAAGCCGTTTTCCATAACCCACGCCACCATCCGCCTCGCCGTTTCGCGGTTGATCCAGTATGAATCGGCGGCCCGCACGTATTCCGCCGGGTAAAGCCGCGTGTTCTTCCGTTTTTTTGTCCAGGGGACGTACAACGCGCACCCGTTGCCCAGGCTGATGTAGCCGCAGTCCTTCCATCGTTCGTGAAATTCAGACAGGGCTTCCCGGACCAGTGTCCTGAACCGCCGCCTGTCCAGGAGGACGTCATCCTCGAACACGAGCCCCTCTTCGCCGACGCCGCCGGCGATGCGTTCCCACGCGGTGATATGTTTCAGGGCGCACGAGATTTCCGCGTTGCTCAGCGAGCCGGAATAATTATATTTTTTTAAAATGTCCGGCGTAATGTCATCGATGTCGTGATCGAGGACCCACTCAAAAGGCATATTCAGCGCGGCGAATTGTTCGACGATGCTTTTTTCTCTTTGTTCGTACCCCTTTTTCACATGCAGGACGTAACAGGCGATGTCCATTCCGGCCTCGTTTACTCGAATCGCGGCGACGGGTTCGATCGGTGATCCAAGAAATAAAATCCCCCGCGCGGCGCGAATTGTGTTTTCGACAATGAGATCATAGGTTTTTCGACCCCCTGTAATCGTACCGTCCGTCGACCAGGCCGTCGGGTATTCTCGAGAGCGTGGTTTTCCAGCGTTTGTGGACCCAGAGCCACTGGTCGGGATGACGGCGGATTGATTCTTCTATAATTTTCG
>JAGYOR010000142.1 GCA_018399535.1 Deltaproteobacteria bacterium
GCCAAGGCATCGCGGCTGACGGAAAGCATGCGGGGTGATTTCGAGGATATAAGCACCTCGATCGAGGAAACATCAAAAGAGCTCATCGACATTACCTCGATACTCGAAATAATGGGAACGCACCTGAAGAATATCTCTCTCATCCAGTCGGACTCGGTTGACAGGGCGAGCAAGACGTCGATTGAGCTCGTGGAGTGGTCGCAGGCCCTGCTTCAGCTGACGTCAGCTTTCAAGATCGAAAACGATTCGGGAAACGACAATGAAACCGGCATTTAGCGCTTGATTTAAAAACAAACATTTCTCATAGTAGTTTGCGCTCCGGCGACGAAGTCTGCCGGGATAATCGGGTTTACGGACAGGTTCAATGAAAAATCGAATCATCACCGCGCTGTTTCTTTTCGTCATATGTTCTACATCTCTGGTCTTTTTCCCCGTCGCGCTGCTCATCTGGGCGTTTACCCGGCCTTTCGACCGAAGGCTCCGTCTGCTGCACCAGTTCACCTGTTTCTGGGGAGCCTTTTACACCTATATCATGCCCGCCTGGCCCGTGGTTATTGAAGGCCGCGAACGACTCGCCGGCGACGCGACCAGGATATTTATTTCAAATCACCAGTCGCAACTGGACATCCTGGTACTCTTTCGTCTGTACACACATTTCAAATGGGTCTCGAAAAGCGAGATATTCCGTCTTCCGCTGATCGGCTGGAACATGGTGCTGAACCGTTATATCAAGCTGAAACGCGGGGACAGGAAAAGCGTGGCCCGCATGATGGCCGACACCGCGCGAAAACTCAAGGAAGGAAGCTCCATCTTCATGTTTCCCGAAGGGTCCCGATCACCCGACGGCACCCTGAAAACCTTCAAACCGGGTGCGTTTATTCTTGCCAAACAATTGCGCCTTCCCATTCTGCCGGTCATTATCGAAGGCACCCGCAAGGCGCTCCCGAAATACAGCATCAATTTTCACGGCAGGCAACCCATCAGGGTCCGGGTCCTTCCGGAACGTTCTTACGAAAGTTTCGCCGACAAGAGCGTGGAAGAAATCATGGAGGACCTGTGGCGGTATTTGAACGGCGAGCTGCTCCGGCTCAAAGAGGAAATGTATGGAGAACGACAGGTCGCTGAACCGATTCGTCAGAAAACCCTCGGTGTTTAAAAAATCTCCTGTCGCGTTGTGCGGCTTTCAGGAACGCGGCGATGTCACTTCCTTCTGCAGGCCGTGAAGGCGCGAGGATTGCAGGAGAAACGCCTCGAGCCTTGCCGTGATGATCTGGGGGAACCTCGTGCCGTCGCTTTCTATGGCCAGAAAAGGAAGTTCATCGATGCGGCCCTCGAGCCGGCGGACCAGGTCGCTGCGGACGCCCGTTGAACGCTTCCCCTCCATGTTCATTTCCCTGGTGAGTATGGCCTCCGCCAGCCGGTTCGGCATGCATCCGAAAGGCCCGATGGCGATAACCCCGCAGTAATGATCCACAATCTCGTTGATTGACGAACCGATGGTAAGAATCGCCTCACCGGCAAGATCCGGCTTCATGAGGTGGATCGTGTGGGCCATAATGTGGTCCACATCCTCGCACCTGCCGGAACAGAGTCCCGACGCCGCCATGATCTTTCGAAAGGTCTTTTCACGGCGTTTCATGTAGGCGGTCCTGATGCGCAGGGCGAGACGTTCTTTCCAGGTGCTCGGGGCCGTGGATACCTTGTTTTCCACGCACCAGCCCGTGTAGTACACCCATTCGGCGAGAGACGCCACCTTGACGGCGAATCCCCGGCGTGCGAGTTCTTCCACAAGATACTGCCGGGAGATGTTGTCATGACGGACGTAAATTTCCCCGGCCAGAAGAATCAACGGCGTATCCGCCAGGAAACGGCGCAGGGGAATCTCCGCCAGCTCGGACGCCGCTTTCTCGAGTACACGCTTCAGCCCGGAGCCGTCGCGCCGGGTTTCCAAGCCCCTGACAACCTCCCGCCAGGCGGTCTCGAAAACCTTCATGGCCGCTTCGACATCAACCGCGTTTGTGAGCAGGGCGGAATATATTTCTTCGAAAATATCGGCCGCGATAACGCCGTCCCAGAGAGCTTCCGGCAATCCCTTTCCACCCAGATCGGCATAGCTGTTTTCGGCTGAGGGCGAATAAATCGCCGTGTCCTCGACGCGCAGTTTTTCTGTAAGCTTCTTGAGAAACTCCGAATACTGGCCGAACCTGCAGGGTCCTCCCGCCGTGGGCATAAAATAAATAAGTTTTTCTTCATTGTCGGACCGCTCCCGCAGATAGTGCAGCAATCCTCCCGTTGTCAGCAGCAGGGGAAGGCATTCCTTGCAGGTGGTGTGGGCGCGGCCCATCTTGAGTACTTCTTCGTCCGGCGGCTCGAGCGCCGTCGACTTGACGCCGAAACCGCGGAAAATGGCCGCCCCCGCTTCGGACGCGAACCGGCCCATGGAAGGAAAGAGCAGGTGAATACGACTGTCGTCGAGGTGCAACTCCGCGCCCTTCGAATCGACGTACACATACCGCCCGTCGCGTTCCGTCACGTTCGCGGGCCGGAATTCGACGGGTTTTGCGAGGTCGTTCTGCCGCTTTTCAAGTTCCCGGTAACGGGCGACGATATCAAGAAAGGCTTCTATCCGGGTCTCCAGCCCCGCGTCCGCCACGTGGCTGTCCAGCTCGAGCGTGAGGGAAGGCTTTTTACCCATGATATTCCTGAAATATCCGACAAGGAAGGAATCGGGGCCACAGGAGAAATTGGTGACGTAACAAGCAAAAAGCTGTCTGTGATTCTTCACAAGGCGGGCGGCCTTGAGAATCCGCCGTCCCGACGACCAGTACATGTCCCTGTCGTCTGTCGTGTCCTCAAGCAGGTCGAGGCTGAACAGGGGCACGACCGGTATTCCCCGCGACGCGAACTTGTTGGGAATGCCCATATTGGCTTCCGTTACAAAGGCGTTGTATGACCGGCCGAAAAGAACGATGGCGATGTCATCGGGATTATCCGCCAGTTTTTCAAGCACCTCCCGCCCCTGCTCCTCGATATCACGTGAGACCTTCTGTTGTTCCTCGAGCGCGCCGAGAAAGGCTTCCCGCGCTTCTTTTCGACTGCGTTTCACCGTCTTGCCCAGGGCCGTAAAAGCCGGTTCGGCTGATTCGAGACCGCCCGAAAAATCTATCACCGGGCTGAGAATCCTGTCGTTTCGCTTCAGTTCCCGCAGCACTTCGTGGTCCTTGAAGGCCGACGCCAGATAATAGGGTTCGCCCTGGCAGAGGGGGCATGTAATGCTCGTACCCGTGACGCCCGGCACATAATCTCCTTTGAACTGCGGAAGAAAAAGGTAATCGGGACGCCGTTCGAGCAGGTCCTGAAAAAAGCCGTGAGCGATCTCCGCGGGATAGCAGAACGGCGCGTTTTTTCGATCCATTCCTTCCTGGAGCGGTTGTTCCGCCAGCACAACCCGGAATCCAAGCCGCTCGAAGAACCCCCGGTAAAGCGGAAAATAGCTGTTTACCAGGAACGACTTGTTTATTCCCACCGTGGGGCTGCTTCCGGAAATACCGGGCCGCCCGTCGCCGCCGAACAGGGCATTCTCGTAGTGCATGGCAAGATTGTAGCGCTTCACGTCGACCTCGACCCGGCGACGGAGGTTGTACCACCGGTTACAGGCGCCTCCGAAAGGATAGGTCTTTCCGTTGATCCTGATGCGGGCGATCTCGCACTTTCTGTCGCACCCGTCCTTGTCTCCCTTGCAGATGAAAGGCTTTCCGTACTCGATCTCACGGTCGCGAAGATCCTTCAGCCGGAATGTCTGCCGTTCCATAAGACCGAGCGACAGGCGGCGTTTTACCTCCAGTGCCACGCCGAACGCGCCGATCAGTCCCGGATCAGGCGGAACCACGATGGACTTGCCCGTCAGGGCCGCCATGGCCATGGGCACGGCGCGGTTGTAGCAAACACCGCCCTGCATGAAAACCTTATTTCCCGCCGGGCGGTTTCCTCGGACCCGGTTGTTGTAATTCATGCAGATGGAATACACGAGGCCGGCCACAATGTCGTCCCTGCCGATGCCTTCGCTCGCCGCGTTCTTGATGTCGCTGCTGATGAAAGCGGCGCACTGGTCGTTGAAATTGGGCGGCGAGTTCCCCTTCAGGGCGATGTCGGCGATGTCCTCCATTCGGACACCAAGCGTCTCCCAGGCCGCTTCCTCCAGGAAGGATCCCGTTCCGGCGCTGCACGCCTCGTTCATGGCGTAATCGGAGGGAACGCCATTGGTCAGCGACGTGTACTTGGCGTCCTGCCCTCCGATTTCGAATATGGTATCAACATCGGCGTCGTAA
>JAGYOR010000143.1 GCA_018399535.1 Deltaproteobacteria bacterium
GTAGGGTGTCTGGCGGGGGTCGCCTTTCCCATCGAGAAAGACGCGTTCCCTCGGCACAAAGACATCATCAAAAATGGTAAACGATTCGGCGTCTCCTATTTCAGCAATAGGGGCCTGCTGATATTTTCGCTTGTGGTTGTATGCCGGTCTGACCAGCATCTTTACACCGTCCCAGTCGGCCGGAACCGCGAAGGCGACGGCGTATTCGCTGTCCTTGTCGGACATGAACCGTGTCGGTATGGCTATGATCTCGTCGCTGACCGGGGCGGTCGTGTTGTCGATTTTTGCTCCCCTCACGACGATTCCGTCAGGCCTGCTTTCGATTATTCTCAGGTAAAGATCGGGATCAGCCTGGGCGTGGGGCCTTTTCAGGCGGTCACCCTTCACGTCAGTCTGGGCGCAGTTCGCAGTTATGTCGTTATCCTGCCAGTACTGGAGATATTTCAGAAAATTCTTGTTGGTGTCGGTGCCCAGGGCCTGGTCCATCTCGTAGGTGACGACGGACAAAGCGTTCATGGAGTCTATGCCCATGCATCTCATGACGCAGCCGCCGACACGGTGGCATATGAGCCTGGTCATCAACTGTTTTTTCAGGAGATCATCGACGCTTTGGTGAATGTGAGTAAATCTGTTTATTTTTTCTCCGTTCAGGTGCGATATGGCGGTGGCGAGGCCGTCCCATTCGGGATCATTCGCCCGGTCGTATGTTTCCCGTATCACACGCAACTGCGCCGCAAGCCGCTCGTCCATCCTGTCGCACTTGTCGCCGCCTATGTAGATGTTTTTCTTCAACTTCTTCAGCCGATCAAGATACTCGTCATACGTCTTTACTCCCATGTTTCTGTCTCCTTTCTTTTTGTGCGATCAGACATCGATTGCCCGCCGATCGCTTTGTCCCCGACATGATGTTTCCCCCGGCGGGAACCCGGACTCAAGATTCAAGGTTGCGCTCTTCGGTTTTTATGATGACAGCCATGGTCGCCGCGGGGCAGGTTTAAACAGGATACACTCATTGAAAATTCGCGCGCCTCGCCCGGAAAGCCGCTCCCGTGAGGAGATTATGTATATTTTGGCATAACACTAACTCCTTTCGATGCTTTTTACAAGACGCGTTATTATTGATTATGAGAGGTTTTTGCATGCGTGGAAAGCGTTCTGACAATCTTCCGGGTTTTCGGCCGGCGCACCGAGTTTCGAAGAACTGATTCCCGCCTGAAAATTTCGGGACGACTGTAATGACCGGTACAGTGTGGCGCTCAGAAAAAGAAAATGTTCCGGTCGTGATTGAATCGCGTCGCCTGTCATGCACCTGCGTACATTTTTATCCCGTTTACGATAAAAATAAATAATGATAATTTCTGCTTTACGACGGTTGTGTGTCGCGCAAAACGTGCGAGAGTCCATTCCTTCGTGGAGGCGTGAGGATGCGTTTTGAACCGGTCCGGGTTGTTTGTTACAGTGGTTCCAGGGCCGATGAAAGGCCGACGGCCTTTATTCGTCGGGGGTGGAGAGTGGAAATAGCGGAAATCCTGGACCGCTGGTATGAAGGGGGCATTGATCCCGGCAGCCCGGTGGTGAATTATTTCAGGGTAAGGACGGCCGACGGTGAAGAATACCTCCTGCGATACCTGTCGCTGTTTGATGCCTGGTCTGTTCGGGTGTGACGCGTGTCAATCAGAACCGCCCCGTCACGGCAGAAGGTTCTTAACGGCGGGATCCTTTGCTGAAAATATGTTGGTTGTTTCGGACTCGTCATCGAAAAGGATGATTGCCGATCCTTTTTCCAGCTTCTGCATGACCGTTCTGTAGTTTGCCTCCGGTCGGGTTTCGGTTTCGCCGTAATCCGTGCCGAATCGCGAGATATATTCTTCTATGACGCCGCGAAGCGCTTTTTTGCTGAGCCTGTCAGGGGGAATGACGTGAACGGCCATGAGACGATATTCCTCTCAGTTCAAGGATGGGGGGAGTTTTCGAGACTGAATATAATTATGACATAGTCGATATGCGACGGAAAGAAGAAAAATCCCGGTCGTTCTGTGCGTTGTTTCGGCCATGTTCCTTCAAACGGGGTTATTGAAATGCGGGTCCCCGGGAATGGCCGTGAAAAATTGTGTCAGCGACAGGAAAACAGAGGCCGCCTTTTCCGTGTCGGGGCCGTCGCCGATGATGGTAAGAAAACGTTCGTCAGTGGGCGGTTGCGGAAAAATGGAGATCTGGTGTCGTCCGCCGACGTATTGGAACAACGCCGGTTCGGGTAGATCAGAAAAATCAAGTATACCCTTTACACGGAACACGGAAGGCGGAAGTTTCTCCACGGCTCGCAGAAATTCTTCCCGGTTCAAAGGAGTGGTCAGGCGGATGCTCTTGGCCGAAAGGCCGTCGCGCAGGTGAGAAGGATGCATAAAAACGGCTTTTTCAGTATCTCCGGATAACTTCGGAGAAAGATCGCCTCCCATAAGAAGCGCGGGGTTCATGATGCCGTCAACGGCGGGTATCAGCGGTGCGGTCGGGTTGATGTTACGCAGCGTCTGTTCTATGAAGCTCAGGCGTTCGGGAGGAACCAGGTCTTTTTTATTAATCATGACGATATCCGCCCCCCGTATCTGTTCCACGGCAATGGACTGTTCCCGGAGTGACGCTTCGATGTTTTCTGCGTCAACCACCGTCAAGACGCAGTCGAACCGGGCGATATCCTCCATTTCTTTTACTTCGTCCTGCAGATTGAAAGGATTGGCCAGGCCGGAGGTTTCCAGGATGATGACATCCGGAGAATATTCCTCGAGTATTTCATGTACTGTTCGCTTCAGGCTACCCGACAGCGTGCAGCACACGCAGCCTTCGTCGATTTCCGTCACGGTGTAATCGAGAAGTTTCCCGTCAAGGCCGATCTCGCCGAGCTCGTTTTGAATCACCGCGACAAAGCGGCTCCGCTGGGTCTGGTAATCAATAAAATGTTGTAGAAAACTGGTTTTCCCCGATCCGAGGAAGCCGGTTAAAATAATCAAGGGCGGCCGCTGGTCAATTCCCATTGTTACCGTGCCCGCGCTTGCTCCTGATTCGCCGAGTCGGTGAGAACCCCACCAGATCTTCCCGGCGCAGGACGGCGGGGCGTTTTCGGAATCACTCGACGAAACGGCAACCAGGCAATCCGAACCCTCCGGTGAGATTGTTGAACTTAACCGGTCAAAATCCGCCTCGCCGTAGCCAACCATAACAAGACCGTTCCAGAGATCGGACGCCGGTTCCAGTGAAATCTCTCCGCTGGACGTGTAGACTTGTTGATGCGTCGTGTACTTTTCTTCAATGACACGGTCGGGCGCCCGGTCAAGATTAAGGGTGATCGAAGCGGCCAGCACATCGAAAAACTTGAGAGCTGTTTCAAAAGCTGGAAAGTCCCGGTCCGTTTCACCGGGAGACAGAAGCTGAACGGGGGTTCCGTTTTTCACGAAAGTCACGCCGTCTTTCGCCACGGTGCGCTGCGATGATTCCCCCAGCATGGCGACAGCCAGCGCGGAGCGGTCTTCTCGAACAAAAAGAAAAACCGTGGCGATGCCGAAAAGCGACATGAGCTCGGGATGCTTGAGAAATTCACGAACGTGGTTTTGATAGTCGTCCTGCTGGGTTACAGCAACCGCCTGAAGGGGGAATCGCTCAACCAGGGGTTCCTCCTCGTGTGGAAAGTAGCAAAGACCGAAACGGCAGGCATGCCACCCCGCTATCGGTTCGGAATCCAGTAAAAAAAGTCCGAAAACCCCATCGCTGCCGGCGATCCTCGCCGTCCAGCCCTCGACGCCGGCAGAAACCTGGTGCTTCATCCCCCGCCACCCGACAGCCCGCCGTGTCGCCATCTGAAATTGGGTACGGTACAGGATCGCCCTCAACAACGCCTGAAGGGCGCCACCGGGGTGGATGTTGTCTTCGCTCTTAATAAAATGATCAAGCGATCCTAAAATCGAAAGCATCAGGGATTATCGAATTTTGCTTTCGGTCCCAGGAACTGGACGGAGACAAGTTTTCCTCCCCGCCAGCTTGCGCGGTAAACCTGGACGATATCCTCTCCCGGAATTTCAGTCGCGCCTCCTTCGGTACGACCTTCAACCGTGTAGGTGATCACCGGTCCGTTCCTTTCTGTTTTAACGACATAGGGTTCCCTGATGACCAACAGCCCCATGGCCTGGCGGATAATACTCGAATCGCAGTATTTTTCCAGCACCGCCTTGTATTCGGAGGGCGTGCTGTGGGAACGCATGCA
>JAGYOR010000144.1 GCA_018399535.1 Deltaproteobacteria bacterium
TGCCATCGTGAAACTCGAGGAACTGGGAAAGCTGGACTGCGTCATCACCCAGAACATAGACAACCTGCACCAGCGGGCCGGAAACAGCCCCGATCGCGTGTTTGAACTTCACGGAAACATGCAGTGGGTCGTCTGCCTGAACTGCGGGAAACGCTACGAAATCAACAGGGTCATAGAGATGCTGCAGGAGGATGTCGAGATACCCTCTTGCGAACGTTGCGGGGGCATCCTGAAACCCGACGTGGTCTTTTTCGGAGAATCTCTTCCTTTTCACACACTGAACGCGGCAATCGAACATTCAAAACAGTGCGATCTCTTTATTGCCGTCGGTTCTTCCCTGGTGGTGACTCCGGCCGCCTACATGCCGTCGTACGCCCTGGAATCGGGAGCAAAGCTTGATATCATCAACATCGGGGAAACCCCGTATGATTCGAAGGCCCACGTCATTATCGACGGTAAAGCCGGGGTCGTCATGCCGCAAATACTTGACAAGGTCGTACAGCGCCTGTGTGTCTGATTATCTCTGCCTTCAAACACCATCGGGACTATCCCCTGATCATTGCCGCGAACCGGGATGAATTCTACGATCGCCCCACGGCGCCCGCCGCTTTCTGGGACGATTACCCGGACATTCTCGGTGGACGGGACCTGAAAGAAGGGGGAACCTGGCTGGGACTGCACCGCTCCGGAAGGCTGGCGGCAATTACCAATTATCGCGATCCCCGTCGTCAGAAACCGGGCGCGCCCTCCCGGGGGAAGCTGGTCAGGTCGTTCCTGGCCGGCGGAACCGATCCTTCATCCTATCTGGATGCCGTCCGGCCGCAAGCGGCACGTTACAACGGGTTCACCCTGCTGCTGGGCACTGCCGACGCCTTGTCCTGTTATTCCAATATATCCGGCGACGAACGGTTCATCGAACCGGGAATCCACGGCTTGAGCAACCACCTGATCGACACGCCCTGGCCCAAGGTCCAGCGCGGGATAGAACGGCTGGAACAAATACTATCCACGGGACCTCATCCTTCCCCTGAAACCATTCTCGACATGCTCGAGGAACAGAACCACCCCCCCGACCACCTGCTTCCCGACACGGGTATCGGGCTCGAATGGGAGCGCGTGCTGTCCCCTCTTTTTGTCGCATCCCCGTTTTACGGCACCTGTTCATCCACGGTGGTACTCGTCCACAGGAACGGCACGGTGCTTTTCGTTGAACGGGATCAACGACCCGGTCCGGGTAAAGGTCGCGACGCGCGCTTTGAGTTCACCATCACGAACGGGACACGGCCATGACACGGCGGGCCTATCCCTCCGCCCCTCGACCGGGCGTCGGCGCCCTGGTTCTTCATAAGGGCGCCGTTCTCCTCGTGCGGCGGGGGAAATCACCCGGTCGCGGACTCTGGGCGTTGCCCGGCGGAAAAGTCAAGCTGGGTGAAACACTCCGGGAGGCCGCTGAACGGGAGATCAGGGAAGAAACGGGCATCGAGATCGAGGCGGGCGAACCCCTCTACGTTTTTGATTTCATCGAGCGGGACGCCGAATCCCGTGTTGCCTATCATTACGTTATCGTCGACATAAGATGTGAATACCGGAAAGGTGAACCGCGCCCCGGCGACGACGCCGATGACGCGCGGTGGGTTACGGAAAGCGAGCTGTCCGACCTGGCCGTATCTCAGGCAACCCTGAAACTGCTTGAGCTTGTCCGCTTCGGCCGAATTTGACCGGAAGAAAGAGACAAAAAGAAAAAGACGCGGCGCGTAAAGAAGCGGGTCCGCCGGTCGCCCCCTACAATTTATATACCTTTTCCCCCGGCAGAATAGTGATACCTTGCTCCTGAAGAGTCTCGATGGCATCATCGGTACGGTCGAAACGAAAGATGATGATGGCGTTTTCACCGCTCCGTTCCACAAAGGCGTACGTATATTCCACGTTGATACCCTTCGCCGAAAGGGCTTTCATGATACTGTGAAAGCCGCCCGGCCGGTCGGGAACTTCGACAGCGACCACGGGCGTCCGCCTGATCCTGAGACCCTGGTTCTGAAGGGCGTTTTCGGCGGCATCGGTGTCGTTGACGATAAGCCGCAGAATGCCGAAATCGGAAGTATCGGCCAGCGACAGCGCCCTGATGTTGATACCCGCCTCGGTCAAAATCCTGGTCACATCCTCCAGACCGCCGGGCTTGTTCTCCAGAAAAACCGACAGCTGATCAACCTTCATGCCTTCCACCCCTTTCTCGTTCAAATCTTTCGTTTGTCCACCACGCGGATCGCCTTCCCCTCGAACCGTTCAAGGCTCCTGGGTTCAACCAGTTTGATGGAAGCAGTCACTCCGAGATAATCCTTGATGTCTTTTGCGACACGGCGTTCGATCCGCTGCAGCGACCGCACCTCGTCCGAGAAGACTTGATCTCCCACCTCGACGCGAATTTCAAGCGTGTCGAGGGTCCCGTCCCGGTCCACGATCATTTCGTAATGCGGTTCCAGGCCTTCGATGCCGAGCAGAACGCTTTCGATCTGGGACGGAAACACATTCACCCCTCTGATGACGAGCATGTCGTCACTCCGACCGGACACCCGGGCCATCCTGGCAAGAGTCCTGCCGCACCGGCAGGGCTCCTTCATCAACCGGGAAAGGTCCCTGGTCCGGTACCGGATAAGGGGAAACGCCTCCTTGGTAAGCGAGGTGAATACGAGTTCACCGGTTTCCCCGTTTTTCACGGGTTCACCGGTGACGGGATCAATGACCTCGACAATGAAGTGGTCCTCGAACACGTGCAGGCCGTTTTTGCCCTCCGCGCATTCCACGGAGACGCCGGGGCCCATTATCTCCGAAAGTCCGTAAATATCGAGCGCGGTGATCGCCAGGCGGTCTTCTATTTCCTGCCGCATCTGCTCGCTCCAGGGCTCTCCGCCGAAAAGGCCGACCCGGAGTCTCAGCGACTTCATGTCGATGCCCATTTCAGTGCCCTGCTCGGCAAGATAGAGAGCGTACGAAGGCGTGCAGCAGATAGCGGTCGGCGCGAAATCCTGAAGCAGCATGATCTGCTTTTTCGTGCCGCCTCCTGACATGGGAATAACGCTCGCGCCCAGCTTTTCCGCCCCGTAGTGGGCGCCCAGCCCTCCCGTGAAGAGACCGTAACCGTACGCGTTGTGAATAACGTCATTTCTCGTCAGACCGGCCGCGACAAAAGACCGTGCCATAAGCGTGGACCAGGTGTCGATATCCCGTTTCGTGTATCCCACCACGGTCGGTTTCCCCGTCGTTCCCGATGACGCGTGAAGCCGTATGATGCTGCTCATGGGAACGGCAAACAACCCGAAGGGATAATTTTCTTTCAGGTCCTGCTTCGTGGTGAAGGGGATCCTTCTCAAATCGTCGAGTGTCCGTATATCATCGGGCGTCACACCCGCCTCGTCGAAAGCGGTCCGATAAAAACCCACCGTGTGGTACACCCGTTCCAGAACCTGCTGGAGCCGTTTGAGCTGCAGCGCCTCGAGCGCTTCCCGGGGCAGTGTTTCAAATTCTTCATCGTAGATCATGTACCGGTCTCCTCCTTCGCAATATACTCATGTTCATGTTCCCGCGCCTTTCGGACACCCGCGAAACATATCCGGAAACTCCCCGGCGGGAAATGTTCCCCACGATCCATTATAAGGACAATACAGCGTACTTTCGAGAAATATCAGAAGAACCGACAAAAAACAAGCAACAGAAGAATTCCACAACCCGCGATTGGCATAGCCTGTTTGTGGGACAGACAGTTCAACGCCCCGTTAATTTGGTACGATACGTGCTGTCCGATACACATTCAGACCGAATCATCACGGTTGCTGTAATAACAGAACAAGCTGAAAATCACCCGCTCCCTTGAAGGGAGAGGACCGGGGTGAGGGTGAAAGAATAACGTTATTACACGTCGTTAAAAATCCCCCTCCCCTTCATCCCCTCCCTCCAGGGGAAGGGGAACGATAGTGTCTGGCTTCTTCTTGGCCGGTCTATCCTTCGACGGGGCTCTACCCCTGCGGGGCACACGAGGATGACCGGGTTAAATCAAGAGCTCAGGATGACCGGTGTGGGGGTTATACCGGGAGGCTCAGGATGACCGGGGTAAATAAGGGGCTCAGGATGACCGGGGTAAATAAGGGGTTCAGAACAGACCCCGTCGAAGGCCGGGCGTTTGCACCATCTCTTTTATACCCTTCGACGTTTCATACTGTGAGACCTTTGAA
>JAGYOR010000145.1 GCA_018399535.1 Deltaproteobacteria bacterium
CAGAATCCGCGATTGATTTTCTGCAGAGCACGATATCGAGTCATCAGTATGGAACATTGCAGTGAAATCTTTGAATCTGGATACCGGCCTGCGCCGGCATGACGACAGTGCCGGTTTTGCGGGGTTCTGCAAGGGTCTCAGGTCTTACAGTATGAAACGTCGAAGCATATAAAAGAGATGGTGCAGACGCCCCCCATGAAGGGTGCACGCGAGGCCGAACGGTGTGGTCGAGAACCGGTCATCCTGAGCCTCCCGGTATAACCCCCACACCGGTCATCCTGAGCTCTGTCGAAGGATAGACCGGGCAGGCAGGAGCTGGACAATAAACGTTCCTCTTTCGCGTTGGAACGGCTCATCGGTGATCCAGCTTATACTGTTGTCATCACAGCAACCGTGATGGTTCGGTCTGCATGTGCATCGGGCAGCACATATCTTGCCGAATTACCGGGATGTTGAACTGTCTGTACCGTGAACAGGGTGAATCAATCGCGGATTTTGGGCGTGCCCCTTCTGCTTGACATTGTCACGCCGCGAGGATAGTAAAAGAAATATCAGCGTCCGACGATTGTTCCCGCCTTCATAATCATAATCGCCATCTTCAAACATTTCCCTGTTCCGATTTTGCCCCAATGGAAAGGCGTAACGCCGTGACATCGGTCCGCACGGAGGTGAACGACATGAGTGAATCGGAAAGAGGACAGTCGCTTTCTATCCGCGAATGGGCGGAAGACGACCGCCCGCGGGAAAAACTGCTCCGGTACGGCGAGCACGCCCTGAGCAACGCGGAGCTGGTCGCCATTATCATTCGAACGGGAACGCGGGGCAGGAGCGCTGTCGACATCGGCCGAGAGTTGCTTCACCGGTTCAAGTCCCTGCGCGCCATGAGCGGTGTCGATACCGCCGAGTTCAGGGAAGTGCCGGGGCTGAAAGACGCAAAGATCGCCCAGATCAAGGCGGCCGTGGAACTGGGACGTCGCATGCTGAGTGAAGAAAAATCCGACGATGAGCCCGTGCGTCACTCATCAGACGTGGCGGACCGTCTCATGCCGATCATGCGCGACCTGAAAAAGGAACGGTTCGTGCTGCTTCTGCTGGACCGGAAAAACGTCATCACCGACATCATCGATGTTGATCACGGCACGGTGGACCAGGCGAATCCTCACGTCAGGGAGATTCTTCAGCAGGCCCTGCGAAAAAACGCCCCGTCGATCATCGTCGCCCACAACCATCCTTCCGGGTCGATCAGGCCCAGCGACCAGGACAAGGCCTTCACGCGGAATCTTGTTATCGCGGCAGTCGCGACGGGCGTTACCTGTTTCGATCACATCATCATCGGGAACAACCGGTTTTTCAGCTTCGCCGACGAAGGATTGATCGGATCCTACGCGGCGGCGGCAAAACGGAACATGTAGAACCGGCGAGCTGCGGTTCCCGTGACGAGGGATCGGGAGACCTTCCCGGCAATAGAGATTGAAAAAGCGGATGGGCGGGGGTACAAATAACCCAGTGTCGGCCGCCGATTCCCGGAATCCCGTGAGGACTTTTTTCGAACGGCTGAGACATCCGGCTATACGAGGTCACGGTCATGGAAGAAAAAAAGCGGTATGATATTTTCATCATAGGATCCGGACCGGCGGCGCTGTTCGCTGCCATGCGGCTGGAACGTCGGGGCGTCCGAAACATAGCCGTGGCCGACAGGAACAGTTACCCGTCGGGCGGCCTGATCAATGACGGCAAGCTGAATTTTGACCACCGCGTGGGTGTCGATCCGGCCGAATTGAAAATCAGTGTTGAGGAGACAACCCGTCTCATGAATGAAATAAAGAAGGATCTTGAGGGGTTTCCTCATCTGCGCCGGGTCACCGCGCCGGAGGGCAACGAGACCGTAGACGTGATCCGTCAAATCGCCGGCGAACAGGGCGTGCAGTTCATAGCGCCGGAGCAGTGGCACTGGGGAACAGACCGGGGCAAGGCGGCCGTTGACTATCTCAGGGGGTTTCTGAAAAACACGTCGTTTCTGCTGAAAACGGAAGTTTTGTCACTTAAAAAGGAATCATCGGGAGAATTCACGCTGCTGTGCGACCACCGGGGAGCCCGCCTGGCCTGTTCGGCCCGGGTTGTTCTTGCCGCTCCCGGCCGAAGCGGTGCTTACTGGTTCCGGGACGCGGCACGGAAACTCGGAGTAGAGAACAACTTCGGCCCTATCGACGTGGGCATTCGCCTGGAGCTCAACCGCACTCTCTACGATTCGATTACCGACAGCGTGTACGATCCAAAATTTATTTTTCAGACCGACCGTCACCGCGACAAGGTGCGGACGTTCTGCACCAATCCCGGCGGGAGAGTCCGGTTGGAAAACTACGGCGCCTTCAAGCTGGTCAACGGAGACGCCCTGGGCCGAAAGAAAACGGGCAACACGAACTTCGCGCTTATCAACACAGTGGCGCTCACGGAACCCCTTTCGGATACCACCGAGTTCGGGCAAATGATCGCACGACAGTTTCACCTTCTCGGGGGTGGTTCGCCCATCGTGCAGCGGGTGGGCGATTTCCGCGAAGGGCGGAGAAGTTCTCCCGCCACATTTGAAAGCAGGATCCGCCATTTTGATTTCTGCCGGCCCACATGCAGCGCCGTTCCCGGCGACATCACTCTCGGCATGCCGGCGCGGATCATTGACAATTTATGGGAATCATTAAAAAAACTGGATAAGATTGTTCCGGGAATTCTGCACCCGTCGACGCTCATGTATGCGCCGGAAATAAAATTTTTCGACACTCATTTTCCGACCGGTTCCGACCTGGAAACCAACATAACCGGTCTGTTCGTGGCCGGCGACGGAACCGGCAAGAGCCGCGGCATCGTGGGAGCGGCCATATCGGGGATAATCGCCGCCAGAGGAATCACGGCGAAATATTTTTCTTGAGCCGGACGGCGGTATTCACTGGACGAATCCTTGAATCACTCGATGAATCAATAAGGACGGAACCGGGATTGTTGTCGCGGCGGTCCGTCGACAGGGGGAAGTCACTGGTTCCCGGAATAATCGTTTCCATCGTCTTCGTCGTCGAGCCGCGAGTAATCACGTCTGCGTTTCAGGTATCGCAGGAACGCCGCAGCCGAAAGCAGGGCGGCCATGACGAAGAGTATTTCGTACAGGTGATAAGCCCAGAAGGAAATCCAGGAACCGCCGCCGCGAAGGTCATCGTGCCAGCGACGTTCCAGTTCGTCCAGCGGGACGAGGAGAACTGTTTGCAGGGCCTCGTCGATATCGTTTCCCCGCCGCATGTTCTCCAGGATTTCAGCCGGCGCCGTCGGTCCATGCTCCCGAATTATATAGTCGATGAAATTCTTGCTCATTTCGTAGGCCAGGAGAGCTCCCTTCTCGGTCCGCGGGAATCCCCGGTCAAGCCGGCGAAGTGGAATTATGTTTCCCGTCACGGCCGCCCGCGGCACGAGAAACCTGTCCCGCTTCATCACGATTTCCGCCATTCCGTCGCTGGTCCATTGAGCAATGCCCTCGTCAAGCCACCGGGGAAGGCGTTCGCTGTCGATATGCCCGTGAAGCAGGAGATGACAGAGTTCGTGTTTCAGGATTGTTCTGAATGAAAAGGGCCGGGCCGCCGCTCGTGTGTAATCCACCAGGACCAGGCGCCGCGACGGAACGGCGACGGCCGCGACATAATCCATACCCGTCATCGAGCGGAAGGCGGTCCTGTCGTTGATGAGCGCCACCGTGCAGGGTTCCTGCAACCGCCAGCCGATGCTTTCCTCCAGTTCATCGACCAGTTCCGGGTAGAGTGCAGCAGCCTGCCGGGCGGCGGATTCCAGCCGGTCGTCGAAGAGGACCGTTACCTCGGACGTCCCGAGAACGTTCATCTCGCGGGCCGCGGAGGCCCCGGAGAAAAGAAAAAAGCAGAAGATCGTGACGGAAAGTCCCGCAACGACAAGCGACCGTTTCATTCGGAATAATCCTTTTTCAGTGCGGCCGGTTGCATCAGGGGCCGACCGGTTATTTTTTGTAAAACAATTACCCTGAAAAGACAACAGCGCCCCTTTTTCCTTTTTGTATGAATTATCAGTGATGGTTCCGTAAAAAGCCATATTCCCCTCCCCTGGGGAAGCGGATGAAGGGGAGGGGATTTTCGATTTTTTTACGATGCTATCATCGTTCCGGCGATGTACAATAACGCCGGGACGACTTCGATGGATACATGGCATAT
>JAGYOR010000146.1 GCA_018399535.1 Deltaproteobacteria bacterium
TCAAGATGGTACTTGGTCGTAACATAACTAACGGGGACGTAGTTAACTTATTAACTTTTTAACGTCAGCGTTGGACTTTTGAAACAGGGGAGCGGGAACGGATCATCCGTTCCCGCTTTTTTGTGAAAAGTCGGTTTTCGTGCCGTTGGCAGGAGGTGACGTTTCGCCGCCGGGGAATATGCGACGCCTCGTTCACATGATTGCTTGCAATATGGGTGGTCCTTCATTAGTATCTGACGATACTTTCGACAGGGAGGGCCGCCGCGTGCATGCCCGCGTGGACGATTACATACGGCATCTCGCCGTTGAGCGGGGGCTGGCGCTCAACACGCTTGAAGCCTACAGCCGGGACCTGAACCGCTACGTGGCGTTTTTCGAGGAACGGGGCGTCAGAAAGCTCGGCGAGATCCGCTCTTCCGACGTTATTAATTTTCTCGAAGATCTCCGGGCGCAGGGGCTTGTTTCAAATTCGGTCAACCGTGTTCTTGCAGCCGTGCGGGGGTTCAACAAGTATCTTCTCGGAAGGTCGCTCATTGCCGAAAATCCCGTGGCGCAGATCGAACTGGGCCGCGTCTGGATGCGCCTTCCCGATACGCTGACGCAGGATGAAATGGCCCGCCTGCTTGACATGCCGGGCGGCGGAAGCGACCTGGGCATGCGCGACCGTGCCATGCTGGAACTTCTGTACGCCACGGGCATGCGCGTGTCGGAACTGGCAGGCCTGTCGGTGTCGTCGATCAACTGGGACGTGGGATACTGCATCGTTTCGGGGAAGGGCGGCAAGGAGCGCATCGTTCCGATGGGAAGAAGCGCCCGGGAGAGCCTCGAACGGTACCTTGAACGGGCGCGCCCGAAACTGTCAAGAGGACGGGCCGAAAACGCCGTTTTTCTGAACCGCTCGGGAAAGGGACTCACCCGCCAGGGCATCTGGAAAATCGTGCAGCGGTACGCACGCCAGGCGGGGCTTGAGAAACAGGTTTATCCCCACACGTTCAGGCATTCCTTCGCTACGCACCTGCTGGAGGGGGGCGCCGATCTTCGCTCGGTGCAGGCGATGCTGGGGCACGCCGACATTTCCACCACCCAGGTTTACACGCACGTCACGAGGGAGCACCTGAAAAGCGTGCACCGGACGTACCATCCCCGAGGATAACATGGATTATTATTTCAGGCGGGACGAGAGAAAGGAAGAGAAGAAGAGGCGGGAACCCTATCCGCGGCGCGGCCGTTTTCTCGCGGTTGTCGCGGTGCTGGCGGTCGCGCTGGTGGTCGGCGCAGCTGTCCTTGCTTACGTGGCGATGCGTTCCGGGAACGAACGGATCGAACGCGTCGTCGATCAGGCCAGGCGGATTGTCACGGTCAACATCATGGATGAGCTTCCCCGTCTTCATGCCCTGGTCCTGGAGAAAAACGGCGAAACTCTGCGCCTGGAACCGGATTCGAATCTGGAGATCACCTATCGCGACGAATTCATCATCAGGGGAGTCGAAACAGACGTGTTCCTCGAACGGGGCGTCACGGCTGACCTTTCAGGTTCGGGCCGCGACAACGACATCGGCGCGACCTTCAGGGGGGAACCTTTCGTGGACCAGGTAATGGCCGACGACGCGAAGGAATTTTATATAACCGTGCGCCGCGACAAACGAGAGATTGCCAGGATTCCGATTCACGTGGACGTACTTCCCCAGGACTGGCTGAGAATGGCACGGGGTACGCAGAGCACCGAATCCCGGATCGAGTTCCTCACGGAAGCCGTGAAGATGAAGCCCGACGACGTGAATGCCCGCAAGATGCTGGCCCGCCTTTACGTCGACGCCGGCAGAATACAAGACGCCATAGCGCAGTACCGGGCCGTGCTCGCCGGAAAACCAGATGACGTGCGCGCCCTTGGAGAGCTGACGAGACTTTACGAAAAGACTGAACGCTACGAAGAGGCCCTGGAGGTGTACCGCAAGCTGATCAGCCTGGACTCGAAAAACGCCGAAGCCTACGCCGGTATAGCGCGCGTGTACGAGCACCTTGAAAACTGGTCGAGAGCGGCGGCCAATTACGTGGTGTCCCTCAGACTCGATCCCGACGCCGTTGCCGTCAGGTACCGCCTTGCCGGCGTCTATGAAAAAACGGGAGAAAAGGAAAAGGCCGCCGCCGAATACGAGGCCGTGCTCGACGCTATGCCGGGCAACGATGGTGTGGCGGGTATCCTGGCGGGTCTGTATCTCGATCTCGACCGTTATGAAGAAGCCATTGATCTGTACAGGACATTTATCAGAAAGAATCCCGATAGCGCGGCAGCCTATGCCAACATCGCTCTTGCCTACGCGAAAACGGGCGAAACGGACCGGGAAATAGCGAACCTGGAAAAAGCATTGTCCCTGGAGCCGAAAAATCACGTCATCGCCTTCAACCTGGCCGTGGCATACGAAAAAGCCGACCGGCGGGACGATGCCATACAAAGCTACCGGCGCGTGCTGGAACTGAAACCTGATGATTCCGACACCCTGGAGCGACTCGCGGGACTGAGCCTGGCGGCGAAGAACTATAAGGAAGCCGTTTCATACTACAAAAAAATCGTCGCCGCCTCGCCCCGTAACGCGGCGGCCCACAGCGCCCTGGGATTCGCGTACCAGGAATTGAAGGACCTTGAAAACGCCGCCAACTCTTATGAAAAGTCACTGCGGCATGGTGAGAAAGATGCCGATATTCATTACAATCTCGCCGTCATCTATGGCAAGCTCGGCAAAAAGGAAAAGTCCATAGCCGCTTACGAGGCGTACGCAGCGAAAGAGCCGACCGTTGACGTGCTCGCCATTCTCGGGGACGCGTATCTGCGTGACGGCAAGTACGACAGGGCCGTTTCGACCTATGAACGGCTGATCACGATGAAAAAGGACAACGCCACGTTTCACCGTGGATTGGGACGGGCGTTGTACCTCAAGGGAGAGGTCGACCGGGCCGTGAAAAGCTACAAAGCGGCGCTGAAGTATGACCGGGAGGATTACCGGCTGTACCTGGAACTGGCCGAGTGTTACGAAAAAAAGGGCCTCTACGAGGAAGCGCTCAAGGAATATACCAACGCGTACCACTTGAACCCCGAATCCAGGCAAGCCATGAAAAAAATACCGGAGCTGCGTATCAAGATGCTGCAGTTGAAACACAAAAAAGGGTGAAAACCCCTGGTTAAAAAACCGGCGTCGGCAACCGGGCTGACACGCCGACGGCCGGCGAAGAAAGGAAAAAAGGCATGACGTCGTTTTCACTGGGTGGTTTTACGATCGGGGGAGGGCACCCCCTGTTTCTGATCGCCGGTCCCTGCGTGATCGAAACCAGGGAAATCGTGTTCAGAACGGCGGATTTTCTGAAAGAGCTCACATCCTCGCTGAATATCCCTCTGATATTCAAGTCTTCCTACGACAAGGCAAACCGGTCGTCGAAGGATTCTTACAGGGGTCCGGGGCTGCACGAGGGACTTCGCATTCTCGCCGATGTGAAGGAACAGTTCGAGCTGCCCGTTTTGTCGGATGTTCACCGGTTCGAGGAAATCGACGCCGCCTGCGAGGTGCTCGACGTGGTACAGGTTCCCGCTTTTCTGTGCCGCCAGACCGATTTCGTCATTGAAATTTCCCGCAAGGCGGCGACCGTCAACATCAAAAAAGGCCAGTTCATGGCGCCCTGGGACATGGAAAATGTTCTGGACAAGGTGACCGGCACGGGATGTGAGCGGGTGATACTTACCGAGCGGGGCTACACTTTCGGATACAACAACCTGGTCGCGGATATGCGTTCCCTTCCCATCATGCGGCGGACCGGCTGGCCCGTGGTGTTCGACGCAACGCACAGCGTACAGCTTCCGGGAGGACGGGGGCGCTCGTCGGGCGGCGACCGCGAGATGGCGGTGTCGCTGGCACGCGCCGCCGTGGCCTGCGGCGTGGACGGACTTTTCATGGAAGTGCATCCCCGGCCGGATTCCGCCCTTTGCGACGGGCCCAACTCGTTGTCCATCGATACATTGCCGCGCCTGTTGCCGATTTTGAAGGATATTGACGCCGTTGTCCGGAGGGACGCCACATGACGGCGATAATGAGCGACGAACTCAGAAAGAAAATTGCTTCGGTGACGATTTTCGTGACCGATGTCGACGGCGTATTGACCGACGGTGGCATCATCATGGATCACCGGGGGGATGAACTGAAACAGTTCAACGTCAGGGACGGGCATGGC
>JAGYOR010000147.1 GCA_018399535.1 Deltaproteobacteria bacterium
GGTCCGTTTCGATAACCCGCGCCAGGTCCCCGAAACTCGAGCGTTCATCAGCGACGAGCTGCCGTGCCTTGCGGGCGACTTCCGGCATGGGCGGCAATTCGTCCACGGTCCGGAGTATGCGTTTTTTCAATGCTTCGCCGGAAAGCGGCGCCGGACCCGCGCCCGCCGACGGTCTTTCGACCGGGCTGTCCTGTCGCCCGGTTTCGTGGATGGTCCCGCAGGCCGGGCAGGCGATTCCCTCGGCGTTATTCAGGCGGAGTTCGTCATCGGTGACGTGGAATACCTTCCCGCAGTTCCTGCATGTGATGATCATGGCTCGTTACCTCGAGGCTTTCCCCGTGCCGATGCTTTTTTCTTATGGCACATTTGCGGGTTTGCTTCAAGCGGCGTCGCCGTGACAGGCCGAACCGGGGGCATTTTCATTCGCCGGCGCGCCTGACAAAATCGTTCCAGCGCCTGTCCACCGAGGCCTGGAACTGGTTCAACTGCTCGATGCTCATCTTCCTGAACCTGTCCTGGCGCTCCACGTAGTGAACAACGGGCGCCCGCTTGCCCTTTTCCGCCAGGGTCTTGCTTCGACCGGTGAAGCGCAGTTTACCGTCCTCGATTTCCAGCAGCGGGAACACGCCTGTTTCCACGGCCAGTTTTCCGATCTTTATCGTGTCTTTCGAGGGATAGCCCCAGCCGGGAGGGCAGGGCGTATCGATCTGGATATAGCGGGTCCCCTTGATCCGTCCGGCCTTGACGAACTTGTCGTACAGGTCGATGGGATACGCCGGCGACACCGTGGCGATGTACGGCAGGTTGTGGGCTTCCATGATCTTGATAAAGTCCTTCTTGTTGTCCTGCTTGGTGAGCACCGGCGTCGTGGTGGTGACGGCGCCCGCCGGGGTCGCACCGGACCGCTGGGTTCCCGTATTCATGTACGCCTCGTTGTCGTAGCAGGCGAAAATAAAATCCGTGTTCCGTTCCGCCGCTCCCGACAGGGACTGGATGCCGATGTCATAGGTCCCGCCGTCCCCGCACAGGGCGAGCACGGTGATATCGGGTCGGTTCTGTGCCTTGAGGGCCGCCACGATTCCCGAGGCGGCGGCGGCGGTGGCGGCGAAGGAGTTGTTGATCGCGGGAACGATTACCGATGTGGTGGGATAGAGACCGTGCAGAACGCAGAGGCAGCTCGGCGGAATGGCCACGATGGTGTTTTCCCTGAGCGCCTTGAGAATGAAACGATAGGCGATGGACAGACCGCATCCCTGGCAGGCCCGGCTGCCCGGCAGGATGTATTCCCTGTCGTTGATCCTGAAAAGGTTTTCCTGCATGGTCATTCTTCCTCCCGGCAGTTGAGCCACACGGTGCGACACGCCCTGTCGCCCGCTTCCAGGGATTTCAGGGCTTCCCGAACCGCTCCCAGCAGGTCGGCGGTTTTCACGTCCCGGCCTCCCAGCCCGGCAATGACGTCTATTACCGGCGCTTCCACGCCCGTCCCGTACAGGGAGGCCTTCAGGTCGGACGCCACGCCTCCCTCGTAACCGTAGCTGAAGCATTTTTCGAAGACCATGATCAGGCGGGCGTTCCGCAGAACCGGCGGCAGTTCCAGCGGGAAGGGCCGGTACGAACGGATACCGACGACGCCCGCCCTGACGCCCTCGTCCCTCAGCAGATCGGCCGCCAGGGTCGCCTCGGCGGCGATGGAGCCCATGCCCGTCAGGATTATATCGGCGTCTTCCACCCGGTGTGTCCAGAAAAGTCCCCCGTGATCCCGGCCGAAGCGTTCGGCGTAATCGCGGCTCGCGGCGGCGATGACATCCCGGGCCTTTTCGAGACCCTTCTGCAGCTTTCGCCGCATTTCCATGTAGCCGTCGCAGAGGACGCCGTCGGCGTTCTGTCGGCGCCAGGGGAAAAAGACGGGATTGATCGTTCGCGGCCGTTCCGGGTCGAGGAAGGTGTGGGGACGGTAAGGAGGCAGATAGTTTTGCACCTCGGCGGCGTCGGGGATTTCCACGGGCATCATGGTATGGGAAAGAATGAACCCGTCGTAGCAGACCATGACGGGGGCATAGACTTCTTCGGCGATCCGGTAGGCCTGAATAACGGTGTCGATGATCTCCTGGTTGTTCCGGCAGTAGAGCTGTATCCATCCCGTGTCGCGCTGGGACATGGAATCCTGCTGGTCGTTGAAGATCGACCAGGGGGCGGCCACGCCGCGGTTGACGCAGCACATGACGATGGGAAGACGCGATCCCGCTGCCCAGTGAAGCTGCTCATGCATGTAGAGCAGGCCGTTTGAACTGGTGGCCGTAAAGGTCCGGACGCCCGTCGTCGAGGCCGCGATCAGCACCGACAGGGCGGAGTGTTCGCTTTCAACGCGCACGTATTCCGCCTTCAGGGTTCCCCGTTCCACATATTCCGAGAGCAGTTCGGAGATCTTCGTCTGGGGGGTAATGGGATAGGCCGCCACCACCTGGGGTTCGCAGAGTGTCACGGCGAGAGCCGCCGCCTCGTTGCCCGTGATGATGCGCACGTCACTCACGACCGCGCTCCTTTCTGACCATGGTGATCGCGTTGGGGGGGCACTCCTCGGCGCAAATGCCGCAGCCCTTGCAGTAGTCCAGATCGATGGAGACGGGAATGGTCATGGAGACCACGCCTTCCGGGCAGTAAAGCCAGCAGAGAAAGCAGGATGGTTTTCCTTTGACGGAGGGCGTGCACTTTGCGGGATCGATGACGGGCTTCATCTCTGTCCAGTCGCCCGTTTTGCCCGCTTCCCCCACGGCCGGCGTGCAGACGCCCGATATATTGTCATCCTGTTTGTTCATGACGAGTGTCTCCCACGACGGTCGTTTCGAAGGCGCGCCGGACGGCCTGGTAATTGTTGTAGGCAGGCGCGGGCGGCATTTTGAAGGCAAGGCCGCGCTCGATGCCGGCGAGACTGATCCTGTCCCAGAGGCGGGCCAGCGATCCCAGAAGCGGCGTGTTTACCACGGGCGCGCCTCCCACGGTGAGACGGAGTTCCCGGGCGATGGCGGCGGCGTCCACCGAAGCGGTACGCGCGGCCGGCTTGTCGGGAAGGCGGAAGTTCTCCGGGGACCGAGCCGAGTTGACGATCAGGATGCCCCCGTTCCGAAGCCCCGCCCCGATATCGACGGAACCGAAAAGCGATTCATCGAGCACGATCACGATATCCGCCAGGGCAATCTGCGAGAAGGTCCGTATTGGTTCGTCGTCGATCCTGGTGGAGGCCGTCAGCGGCGCCCCGCGTCGCTCCGGGCCGAAGGTGGGCGCCGAGGTGACGCCCTTGTAGCCCTGCAGGTACGCGGCTTCGGCGAGTACCTCCGACGCCAGGACGACGCCCTGTCCGCCCCGGCCGTGCCAGAGTATTTCATGCATGATCGTTCCCCGTATTCTTCCGGCGATTCCGGAAGACGGCACAAGAAAAAGGCCCCGGGTGCCTCCCGCGGCCTCATCATCATTACTGCCTGCTTTCCCGTATTTCCGTAGTGCGACGACGAGGCCCCCCTATGTGGGCCCGGGAAGAGCGAGGCATACCGGACGCCCGGAATGAATTCCCGCGTCCCTTCCGTCGGTCGTCGTCATCAGTCAAATCCCCGGTATAAGCGATGCGGGGTACCCTAGCAGGAAGATTCAACAAATGTCAACTGTAAATTTTTCGCTTTCTTGTAAGGGGCACCAGCTTGAGAACTTTGTCTTGGAATGCCTGCCGGCTTATTTCCCCGTTCGTACTTCGACAGGGCTCTCCTGAGCTTGTCGAAGGGCTCTACCCTGGCGGGCACGCGAGCACGAACGGTTTTTCATTTTCCGATCGTCCTGAGTCAAATTTAACCCTCCGTTCATCCTGAGCCCAATGTAGCTTCCCGTTAATCCTGAACCCAATAAAATCCTCCGTTCATCCTGAGCCTGTCGAAGGATGAATGGGATAAGGAAGGGGCATCACCGTCCGTACTTCGACAAGCTCTACCCTGGCGGGCACGCGAGCACGAACGGTTTTTCATTTTCCGATCGTCCTGAACCCAATAAAATCCTCCGTTCATCCTGAGCCCAATGTAGCTTCCCGTTAATCCTGAACCCAATAAAATCCTCCGTTCATCCTGAGCCCAATGGATTTCCCCGTTCGTCCTGAG
>JAGYOR010000148.1 GCA_018399535.1 Deltaproteobacteria bacterium
TCGGCCCTACAGTATCGCGTCACCGCCGAACCAGACCGGTTATTACGACATCACGGTGCGTCGCGTAAAGGACGGACTGGTTTCACATCATCTTCTTGACGGGGTCAAACGGGGTGATGTTCTGATCTGCTCCGGGCCTGCCGGTAATTTTTATCACAACCCGCTTATTCATGACCGGTCCATGGTGTGCATCGCCGGGGGAAGCGGCATAACGCCTTTCATGAGCATGATTCAGGAAATCGTTGATTGCGGTCTCGACCGCGAAGTCTTTCTTTTTTACGGAAGCCGGACGCTGGAAGAAGTCATTTTCTTCAGCAGGCTGGAAGCAATCGCCGGGCGTTTCCCCAATGTCCATTTTTACCCGGTGATTGAAGATCCTTCCGAAGAATATGAAGGCCTCAAGGGACTTGTCGAGGGGCGTTTCATACAGGACGTTGTGGGGGATCCGGCGGGCAAAACCTTTTTTATATGCGGGCCCCAGGGCATGTACGACTTCTGTGTCCCCGAAATCGAAAATCTGGGCATTCCGCGAAAAAAAATTCGTACCGAGGCCTATGCTCCCGCGCCCCCCGTTTCAAACCAGCCCGGATGGCCCGAAAACATTAGTCCCGACGACCGGTTCGAAATACGGATTAAAGACGGAAAGGTTTTTTCGGCGCGTGCCGGAGAACCCCTGCTCATGTCACTGGAGAAGGAGGGGATATTCGTTCCCTCGGAGTGTCGGTCCGGTCAGTGCAGCCGCTGCCGCGTGAAAATTATTTCGGGAAAGGTTTTTCAGCCGGCGGGTACACCGGTACGAAGATCGGACCGCCGTTATGGTTACGTCCACTCGTGTGTTTCCTATCCGCTGGAGGACCTTGAAATTCTGATCTGACAGGCGGACCACCGGCTGCGCGAACGGCCGGGTGCCCGCAAATGAAAATTAAAAAAATAAAGGAGGAAAATCATGACGACTGAAGAAAAGGTACAGCAATTTATCCGCGAACATAACCTGGATCCGGCCCTGGTCGAGCGAATCAAGATGTTTATCGGATACACGGATGAAGACATTCTCAAGACCACGCCCCGTCAGCACAAATCCTGGAAGGCCCAGGACATACTGAACGAGTGGTTCCTGGTCGCCGAAGTAGTCGAATCGAATAACTGCGGCGCGCGCAATAATGTGGGCGACAGGTACGTGATTCGAAGCGCGACATCGCTTGTGCCGGAAGAGTGCACCGTCCGTTTTCTGTGCACCGCGGCGATCGCCCCCATATCCGCCCTGGGCATGGTGCTCTATGAAAGACTGGCGGAAGGCGTTGATCCGAGAGATTTTTCGTTCAATGAATATGTGTACTGCACGGACACGGGCGTCGAACATGGGGGATACGGAAGAATCCTCATGCAGTGCCGGTTCGAGCACATATCAGAATTCAAGTCCATGAAAGGCGGCCAGGCGTACTGGACGAAAAACAAGAAGTAACGACGGTTGGAATGACCGTTTCGGATTGCTGGTGAAAAAACGGAGCAGCCGGCGGAAATGTGACACCCCGTCAAACGTTCGGGTGTGCTTATCAGGCGCCCTGTCCGGATTGTTTTTTCGACTGATCGGCGTGTCGGATCCAGGCGGGGACCGGCACCGGATAATTCAAAGTGTCGGTAGATGTTTTTACGTGCAAGGGTAAATCATGAGCGACTATGATGTGATCGTTGTCGGGGCAGGTAACGGTGGATTGGGTGCAGCCGTTACCCTTGCCAGCAAAGGTTTGAAAACGTTGTTGCTCGAACGTCATAACGTTCCCGGCGGGTCGGCGACCACGTTCTGCCGGGGACGCTTTGAGTTCGAAGTCGCCCTTCATCAGCTGAGCGGAATCGGCACGCCCGATAACCGGGGCCCGCTGTGGAACAGTCTGAAAAAGCTCGATGTCCTTGATGATCTTGAATTCATCGAAATGAAGGATCTGAACCGAATAGTCATTCCCGGCGTACTGGATATTACATTGAGTACGGACCTTTCTTCAGTAATGGAAGAACTGGGGGAACGATTTCCGCGGGAAAAGGATGCTGTCTCACGGTTTTTTAAATTAGTTTACAGTTATGCTTTTGAATTGTACTCGTATTTCACGAATCGCGCCGCCGGCGCCGATGCGGTTCCGCTGGTGAAACGATACGCCTTTAAAACGGCCCAGCAGGTTCTTGACGAGTTTTTCGAGGATCCCGTTCTCAAGGCGGTGTTCGGCGCCTATTGGGGCTTCCTGGGACTGACCCCCAATCGCCTGCCGTTTTCGTACCTGGCTATTCTGTTTTTCTCGTTTATCGAGATGAAGCCCTGTCACATCATGGGCGGTTCGCAGGCGCTTTCCAACGCCCTGGTCAACAAGTTCATCAGCCACGGAGGAACGGTTCGTTTTAATTGCGCGGTAAAACGCATACTGGTGAAAAACGGATCGGTCGCGGGAGTCGAAACCGGGGAAGGAGACGAGATAACCGCCCGGTACGTCGTTTCGAACGCTTCGAAGGTTTCCACCTATGTCGAGCTTCTCGACCGCGAACACGTGCCTGACGAATTTCTTAAAGAAATGAGCATCAAAACACCCAGTCCTTCCGGTTTCTGCGTTTACCTGGGTCTGGATTGTGAACCGGAAGCGGTCGGCATAACGGCGGCGACAAATACCGTCATGAACAGTGCGGACCTGTCTGATAATCAATACAATAGAATGCGTGCCCTGGATTTTGACGCGGACACAGACATGGCGGGATTCAGTTGCTACGACGTCGCCGACTCACGATTTTCTCCCGGGGGCGCCTGCCAGGTGTCGCTGCTCACGTTGAAATACGCCGACCCGTGGCTTCGCCTGCCGCCCACGCGGTATTACACCGAGAAATACCGCTGCGCCGACGCCATGCTGACGCTTATGGAGAAGGTTTGTCCCGGTGTGAGAGATCATATCGAAGAGGTGGAGGTCGCAACCCCTCTGACGTTCATGCGCTACCTGGCGACGCCGCACGGGTCCGTTTACGGGTTTGACCAGTACGCGAAAGATTCTCTCTTCATGGAACATTCGCGGGAAACGCCGGTGGAAGGACTTGTTCTCGCGGGAGGCTGGATCACAGATTGCGGGTTCGAGACGACCATCAAGTCGGGGATATCGGCAGCCGGGACGATAATGCGGTCTCTGGGCGCGGAGAGATGAAATCAAACGCGGATTGTCCTGAACGACGGGCCTGAAGCGAGGCGGGTGAACAATTTTAAATTTTTCTGAATAAAGGAGGGATGAGCAGTGGAAAAAATTGTGCCGGACCGTAAATCACACCTGATGAAAATGAGCAGGGAAGAGATTATCGATTATATCGGCGTGTTGAGCCGCAATTTCTGGACTGTCCAGAATAACTGGATGGCGAATGTAACCATGAAATACGGAAGCGAGGAGGCGGCGGTATTCGACGAATTACTATGGGCTAAATGGCCGGCCGTTGAAGCGTACAGGTTTAAAAAATTGTTCAATCTCGGGGATACTCTTGCAGATGTGGCAACAGTGATGACCCTTTCCCTGGGCGCCGAGGAGGGACCGACAGCGGCATACTTCATGTCCGACGACAGGATAGAGTTCAGGGTTTATGATTGTCCCATGCAGCGGCAGAGATTGTCTCACGGCTGGCCCGAGTTGAATTGCAAGCCGGCGTTCACGGCCATGTGGAAGGCGGTCGCGGGCGTTATCAACCCGGATATCAAGATTGAATCGGTCTATGCGCCGCTGGATCCCCATCCGGACGACAACTGGTGCGGCGCGGCGCTGACATTGAAAAAATGACGTCTCCGGCGGGTATTCGACAGCGGCAATAACGGGGGCGAATGGTTCGCGCGCCGGAATGCCTGCCCGGGGGTTCCGGCCGGATTTATTGCGGGGAGAATGAGGTAAAGGAGGCATACAGGATCGATGACTGGCTTTGACATGGATTTTGCCCTGACCATCGCGATCGGCGGGTTGGGCGTGGTGTTTCTTATACTGGTAGTACTGTCGTTCGCCATCGGCATCACGCGAAGATTCTCGGAGTGGATCGACAGGAAGCAGGCGTCGGGAAACAGTAAATAACAGGCCGTCCGGGCAAATCGCAGGAACGGCGGA
>JAGYOR010000149.1 GCA_018399535.1 Deltaproteobacteria bacterium
GCACCCGAGAAAAACGAGCGCACCGATCATCGCACAGACGCCGAGAACAAAACGGACGATGGGGGCTGAACCCACGCGGGGGCGGAACTCCCTGAAGAGATAGGCCGCGCCGAGCGATCCCAGGACGAAGCCGATGATCTCGGGACGGATGTACTGGACGACCGCGGCGCGGTGCAGCCCCAGGGCGCCCGCGATGTCACGCTCGAAACAGGCGACGCAGATTCCCATGTTCCCCGGGTTTCCCCACTTCTGCAGGAGGGCGGCAAGGATGCCGATCACGATCCCGACACCGACAATTCCCCACCGGGTAACGAAAACATTTCTCAATCTCATGAACCAGATGCCCCTTTCCTTCATTGATTTCGGAATCAACTAAATCAATTTTTTCTATAATGCAAATTCATAATAGGAATAGAGCATGGCGGGTGAATACCCTTTATTAATAACGGGCAATCACGTAATCATGTAATCTTGATGACTGATTCAAGGTCAGAAAAAAATCTTTCAGGATTGAAACCATATTTTTTTGCAACATCTCCGAGTGTTTCAAAGAGAGATTGACAACAGATGCACTCGCCCGCAATCTTATCGTATTCCCTGAAAACACTTTCCGTCTGACGGTATTGCGATATAACATCCAGAACGGTTATCTCCGGACCAAACATTGGTTTATCAACAGGCATAGATTGTCAATCCGTCCTTTCGCGCCATGGCTTGCGTGATAATCCTTAATTTACGCGACGGCAGTCAAATTAGGAGAGGGTGATTTTCCCCGACGGCTCTTTCACGACTTCCCCGATAACGGCAGCCTCGGCAATCCCCGCGTCATGCATTTCGTTTACCAGCGAATCCGCCTCGTCGGCCGAAAGGGAGATAAGCAGCCCCCCCGATGTCTGGGGATCGAAGAAAACATCCACCAGCCAGGCCTGGCAGGCCGGACCGACGTCCACCATCGGCATCCGGTATTTCCTGTTCCGGTTCAGCCCCCCGGGGATAATCCCCATCTCGACGAACTCCCGTATTTCATGGAAGACAGGGACCGAAGCAGAGTGAATCACCATGCCGACGTCGCTTCCCTCGATCATCTCCGCGGCGTGACCAAGAAGACCGAAGCCGGTGACATCCGTGCAGGCGTGCACCGTGGTACACCTTGTCATCAGTTCGGCCGCCTCCTTATTTAATTCAGCCATGCAACGAACTGATTTTTCGGCGAGTTCGTCACTCACCACATTTCCCTTGAGGGCCGTATTAATGATTCCCGTCCCGAGTGGTTTTGTAAGGACCAGGGCGTCTCCCGCCCGTGCGCCCCTGTTGAGGAGGACCTTGTCAGGGTGGACCGTCCCGGTGACTGAAATCCCGTACTTCAGTTCATCGTCCTCCACGCTGTGTCCGCCTACGAGAAGGACTCCCGCCTCGCGCATCTTGTCCAGCCCGCCGAGGAGAATCTCATGGAGAATGGAAATTTCCATGGTGTTAACCGGAAAACAGATGATGTTCATCGCGGTGACCGGGACGCCCCCCATGGCATAGACATCTGAAAGGGAATTCGCCACGGACACCTGGCCGAAGGTGTATGGATCGTCGACGATCGGTGTAAAGAAATCGAGAGTCTGAATGATCGCAAGATCATCCCTCAAACGATACACTCCTGCATCATCCGCGTGTTCGATCCCCACAATCAGATTCGGATCGGATAGAAGCGGAAGCCCGCACAACGCCTGGTTCAGGTCACCCGGACCTATTTTACAAGCTCACCCGGCACCATGTGTTGTCTCTGTCAAACGAATCTTCCTGTCGTCCGTCATGTCGTCTTTCACCCTCACCTTCCGTCCGCGCATAAGGCCCGCTCGGACAGTTTTTTATCGAACGTCCGTGAAATGAATCACAGGTTCCCTATCTGAATTTACTGAATGTGTCCAATTCATTATAGTTATAAACAGGCATTGATTATAGCCATCACCCGTGATATTCCAGTCCCATGATTGACGACATGTTCAAAAATATTACTCTGCAGCAGATGGAAGCACTGATCAGGCTGGTCGAGGAACGAAGCTTCAGCCGGGCGGCCAAGAGGATGTGTCTGACGCAACCGTCGCTGACGAAACATATAAAAAACCTGGAGGCGCTGGTCAACGCGAAGGTGGTCGACCGCAAGAACAGGGGACTATCCCTGACGCCGGAGGGAAAGATCCTCTATGAATATGCCCGCCGCATATTCAGAATGATGGACGAGGCAGGCGAAAAGATCGCGCGGGTCCACAACGACGATTCCGGCAGTATCTTCATCAGTGCCAGCACCATTCCCGCGACCTATATTCTTCCGCGTGTTCTGAGCGCTTTCAACAAAACCTATCCGCGCATCAGCTGTCATGTTCGGACGAACGACAGCGACGCAACCGTGGACATGATCCTTGACAACCGGGCGGAGATCGGCTTTATCGGCAGGTTCGTATCCGACAGAAAACTCCATGTCGAGACGGTCTGGAAGGACCGGCTGGTTCTGGCAATCCCGAAAGGCCACAGGTGGAGCAGGAAAAAATCCGTAACGATAGACGATCTTTCGCGCGAGTCTTTCATCGTGAGGGAACGGGGTTCCGCTACTCGATCGGTCTTCGAAGAATACCTGAAAAAGCATTGTGAAAGTGACCTGTCCGATTTCAATGTCGTCTGCGAGCTGGGAAGCTCCGAGGCGGTCAAGGAGGCAGTCATGGCCGGGCTCGGAGTTTCCGTCCTTTCAGCGCGCGCCGTCGAGCGGGAATCGGCAAGCGGTCTCCTCATCGAAAGACCGATTGAAAATTGTACTATTGAAAGAAACTTCTATCTTATTTATAGAAAGCAACTTGGGTTGATGCGTCACCACAGTTTATTTCTTGATTCGATACGTGATGCGGGCGATACCGACTTCCGGCAAAACAGCGGCGGAACGCAATTATAATTACAGGCGATTGAAATGATACGATATTACAGCACAAACAGAAACCTGGACGGCGTGGCGGGGATTACACCCTTCAAGGGGCGCGTCTCCTTCAGGGACGCCCTCCTGCAGGGCCAGGCCCCGGACGAGGGTTTGTACATGCCCGATCGGATACCGCGAATTCCTTATGACGATATCGTCGCCCTGAAAGGTCGATCCTATACCGAGGCGGCCATGCTGATCACGCGGACCTTCCTGAACGACGAGATAGACGCCGACGTCCTCCGAACGATCATCGAGGACGCCTATCCCTTCTCCGTTCCCCTGGAGCAGGCGACCGACAGCACCCACATCATGCGCCTCGACCAGGGACCGACGGCGTCCTTCAAGGACTTTGCCGCGCGAATGATGGCGCGCCTGATGGGACATTTCCGTCCCAGCGGCGGTCGGCTGAACGTCCTGGTCGCAACCTCCGGAGACACGGGGAGCGCGGTTGGAGAGGCGTTCAAGGGGGTCGAGGGAATCGACGTCCATATTCTTTACCCGCGGGAGGAAGTCAGCGGACGGCAGAAAAAACAGCTCGACACCATCGACGGCAACGTACAGGCGATTTCCATCGACGGCAAGTTCGACGACTGCCAGAATCTGGTAAAAGAGGCATTCGCCGATCCTTCGCTCGCCTATCTGTCATTCACCTCGGCAAATTCGATAAACTTCGGCAGGATTCTTCCGCAGATGGTCTACTACTTCTACGCCTACGCCCAACTCCGCCGGGATCGGGAAGAGATCGTCGTCTCGGTCCCTTCGGGGAATTTCGGAAACGCCCTGGGATGTGAATACGCTCGTCGCATGGGACTGCCCGTGGAAAAACTGGTCATGCCCACCAACGAAAACGACGAGTTTCCCCGCTTCCTCGAAACGGGAACTTACGAGAAGTGCTCACCGTCGCTGGCCTGCCTTTCGAATGCCATGAACGTCGGACATCCCAGCAACCTGGCCCGCTTTTTTGACCTGTACGGCGGTACCGTTGACAGGACGGGACTCGTCCACCGATACCCCGACATAGGCGCGATGCGGAATAACATCTTCTCGGTGAGCATATCAGACGAAGAGACAAAGGAATGCATCAAGGATGCCTATGAACAATACGGCATTATTCTGGAGCCGCACGGGGCGGTCGGATGGCGG
>JAGYOR010000015.1 GCA_018399535.1 Deltaproteobacteria bacterium
TCCCGCTTTTCATCTTGCCGGTGTTTATCCACGACATGCGTGATTTAAACAGCGACGCACGAACCCTAATAGAATATTCGGCATCGGTATGTTAAATCTTTAATGTTTTATTTATTCTTACCCCCTGGAACCACGGGGCATGCCGTTGCTCCGCGTTCATTACCAGCGAAAGAAATAGACAAACGCGACCGCTGTTACAAGAAAAAAAACCGTCACGGCCGTGCCGGCCCTGAGATAATCGGCGTTCCTGTAACCTCCCGGCGACATGATCAGGGCGTTGACCTGGTTGGTGGGAAGCATAAAGGTGTTGGATGAACACAGAGCCACCAGAAGAGCGAGCGCCCGGGGTGAAACACCCAGCGGCGCCGCGATGGCAATCACCAGGGGAACCAGAATAATTGTGGCAGCAACGTTCGATATGAACAGTCCCAGTAATGTTGCAAGCAGCCCGAATGACACAAAGACTGCAAGCGGGGACGCACCTTCCAGAATTCCCGCCATGACCGACGCCAGGAACCCGGATGCGCCGGTGTGATTCATGGCCGCCCCCAGGGGGATCAGTCCCGCCAGAAGAAAAATGGTTTTCCAGTCGACTGCCCGGTAGGCCTCTTCGATGGGAACGATCCTGAACAGTATCATGGCAAGCGCCCCCGTCAGAAGCCCCAGGGCGATGGGAACGCCCGACGCGGCCAGTGCAACGGCGCCGGCGAAACAGAGAAGCGCCGCGGCGGGGCGTGGATGTTTCACTTCGTGGGCCAGTTCGATGGGTGTTATCAGCATAAAATGACTTCCGTCCGCCATGGCCCGGATCTGCCGCCATCGACCGTGAACGATGATAACATTGCCTCTTTCAAGGGGTTCGTCTGAAAAATCTCCCCGTTGCTTCCGGTCGCCGCTGAAAAGCATGATGGGTTCAACGCCGTAAGTCTTGCGAATGGATATGTCGCGTATCGTTTTCCCCACGCAGGGCGACTCCACCGGAATAACCAGTTCGGCAAAACCCACCTGGTCCGTTTCTTCCAGTTGTTCGAAGGGCCTTTCTTCTTTTTTGAACATTAATTCGAAATCATTGACGAATCGTTCAAGGTCCGGTTCCTCGCCCAGCAGCGTCAGCACCTGTCCGGCGGCGAAAGGAGTGTGCCGCCAGGGAGCGTAAAGAACGTCTTCACCGTCCGCCAGCGCGAGGAGGTATACACGATACTCCGTCCACATTTCTGAATCCTCGCGTGTTTTCCCCGCCAACGGGCTTTCCTTGGGAATGCGGCACCGGTAAATCGTCGTTGGAATCCGCCACCGTTCGATGAGCATCTGCTGAATGCTCATCGGTGGCTGCAAGTGTTTTTTCTTTTTAACGCCGGGCAGGACCGACCTGCCAAAGAAAAAAAAGTAGAGCGCCCCCGCGACGACCAGTACCACGCCCACGGGAGCAACACTGAACAACCTGAAATCATTTACTCCTCCGTGTCGGAGCAGATCGTTCAGCATCAGCAGGGGCGTCGATCCGACCATGGTCAGGTTGCCCCCCAGGATGGCGGCGAACCCCATGGGCATGAGCAGGCGGGAAGCAGGCATTCCTGTTCTACGGGAAATTTTCAGGACAGCGGGCAAAAAAAGCGCGGCGGCGCCTACGTTCTGCATAAAGGCGGAAACAGCGCCCACGGTCGTCGTCACGAACAATACGAGCCGGTCGCGGTGATCGCTTGTCATCGACACGATGAAATTGATGATCCAGTTCAGGGCGCCGGACCGGTCAACGCCGTGTCCCAGGATCATGATGGCTATAAGAGCGACTACGGCGTTGCTCGCCAGGCCGCTGAAGGCGTCGGCGGGTTCCACCAGACCCAGCCAGGGAAGCGTGACCATCACCAGGATGGCAACTACGTCAACCCGAAGCCTTTCACTGACGAAAAGATAAACCGCGGCGGCAAGCACCAGGAAGAACAGTGCGATCTGGACGGTCATGTACTCGCTCCCCCCAACCGGGAGGAAACGTCTTCGATTGATCCTCCTGCCGTTTCCCCGTCGCGCCGATGGTTAATCATCGTCCAATACCTTCATGTTTTTATTATAATTTATCCCAGTACGCGCCCGAAAGCAACCGAAATAGGGGCACCGGCGGTTCACTTCCGCCTTGACTTTCGGAGACACCTGCATTTAAGAGAATGCCTATTCAGGGGGCTTACAACGCCCGTTCAAAGGAGGGACTCTTTCAATGAGATCGGTGAAAGAGGTAATGGATGCGAAAAACATCGCCATATTCGGAGCCTCGGCAGACCCGTTCAAACCCGGCGCCCTGTTGATCGCGACGTTGCAACAGTCAGGATTCGCGGGGCGCATCGCCGGCATTAACCCCAAAGGAGGTGAGTTCCGGAATGTCCGGTTTTATCCATCCATTGAAGAGGTCCCCTTCGATGTGGATCTCGCCGCAATGATCATTCCTCCCCCCGCCGTGCCCGAAGCCCTGAAGGCCTGCGCGAGAAAAGGCGTCAAGGGCGTCGTGATATCGTCGGAAGGATTCGCTGAAAGCGGCGTCGACGGCGGGGCCATTCAGAAAGAAATTCGATCTATTCTCCGCTCCGCCGACATACGTGGATTCGGTCCCAATACACTGGGGTTGATCAACACCGAAACAGGCATGGCCACATCATATTTTGCCAACCGAAACATGCTGACACCCGGTTCCGTCGGCTTCGCCGCTCAGTCGGGCATATTCGTGGGAGCCCTGCTCATGTACATGGGCGCCTTCCCCGTTTACCGGATCTCGAAAGGTCTCGGCCTGGGAAACAAAGTGGACGTGGATGAATGCGACGCCATGGAATACTTTGCCGACGACGACCAGACCCGCATTATCGGCATGTACCTCGAGGATATTCGGGACGGCAGGCGCTTCCTCAGGGAGGCGCGCAGGGCCGTCCAGCGGAAACCGGTCATCCTGTTGAAGGGCGGCCGCAGCGAAGCGGGAAGCAGTGTCACGGCTTCACATACAGCCAGTCTTGCCGTGAACGACGCCGTTCTCGCCGGTGCTCTCAGGCAGGCCGGCGTCCTGCGGGTAAAAAAAATCGACGAGCTGCTGGCCCTGATCATGGGCTTTCAATGGGCTCCCCTGCCCCGGGGCAACCGGATCGCGCTCGTCACCTTCAGCGGCGCCCAGTCTATAATGTCGATCGACCAGGCCTCGGAAAACGGCCTCGTCCTGGCCCGGCTCGATCCGGCAACCATGAAGCGCCTTGAAACAGTCATTTCAACGGAGCCGAAACGAAAAAATCCCGTTGATACTTATCCCGACATGAATGTCCACGGGTTTGAAAAAACCTCCATCACTATTCTCGAGGCCCTCTTCGATGATGAGAACGTGGACGGCATTTTTTTTATTTCTTTCGCGGCCTACGGTGTCGACATGTTCAGGCCGCTGGCCGACTTCGTCAGGGAAAAGGCGAACAAACCGGTTTTTTTCTCGATCCTGGGCGACCCCGACCATGTGGCAGGCTGTCGGTCTTTCCTGATGGAACAGGAACTGCCGGTTTTCGACTATCCCGAAACGGGCGTGCAGGTTTTCGCACGCATGCTCCAATACGCCCGTTATGTCAACGGGTAACACCCCGCGTGTCCCGCAGGATTTCCTGTTCAGCCTTTTTCACCAGTACTTCCGGTACATCCGGAATCATTCCGTCGGGCGGCATGTGCTGGCGGTCCGCTCCGCCGATGAGAAAAGGAACAATCCGGGCGCCCGGCCCGAAGACATCTTCCAGGGCCTCCACCGTGTCGCGCATCAATTCCGTCGTCTGCTCGTACGCGCCGTAATCGACTGCCGATTCGTTGTATCCAAAATCATCGACCACGACAAGCGAGGTCCCCTGCAGGCCGGGCACGCGATCGGCCGTCTTACGCCAGAAAGCACGATCAACTTTCATGTAACCCAGGTCGGCCGAGTTGGCCACCAGGAAACAGGATTCATCGCCCGCCTCGAGCAGGGACCGCGCCTCGATATTCATTGCCGCGAAGGAGCAAATAATTGCATTCGTCGCCTCCGCGTAATGATCTGTCGCCACCAGCACGGAACGGGTCCGGTCATTTCGAAGACGCTCGAGCAGAGACCGCCACCTGTCGTCAATCCGGAATTCGGCAAAATAATGCGACGAGAAACGCGAGACAGCCACCCTGATTTTTTTCCGAAGGGATGAATCACCGTCACAGTCCAGCAGTTCTACCAGGCGTCGCTCCAGGATGCCCTCGTAGCCGATCGGCGTCGTGAAACCATTCCGCCACGTGGAGGCGATTATATTATTCCAGAAAAACGATGCGTCACGAACACCAAGATCCGCGAGCCCTGATGATGCGAGTTCCTGCTCGATCCTGCCGGGACGGCTGAAGGCAACGGCGTCGAGGCAGAGCGTCCCCGAATAATCGAGCACAACCAGCTGTTGGGAGCTGTCATCCATGAAAACTCGCTTGAGAACGTGAACCGGCCCGGTGCGTTCAGCCGGTTTCTTTATGCCGGTCCCCCTTGATCGGGAGTCTTTCCCAGCCTGATCGCGCAGAATTCGCCGCACATGGTGCACCCCTCGTCGGCGGCGCTGTCGCTTCGCTCCAGAAGATTCATCGCCCGTTCCGGATCGAGGGCGGCGGCGATCTGCCCGTCCCAGTCAAATTTCTTGCGAAACCGCGCCATGGCGTGGTCGCGCTCGATCGCCCCGGGCAGCCCTTTGGCAATATCAGCTATGTGCGCCGCGATCCGCGATGCCATCACTCCTTCCCTGACATCTTCCAGCGAGGGAAGTTTGAGGTGTTCCGCCGGCGTCACGTAGCAGAGAAAATCGGCGCCCGCCGCACCCGCCACGGCTCCCCCGACGGCCGATGTTATGTGATCGTAACCGGGAGCGATATCCGTGGGAAGGGGACCCAGCACGTAGAAAGGAGCGCCTCCGCACAGACGTTTCTGAAGCAGCACGTTGGACTCTATTTCCTTTAACGGAACGTGTCCCGGTCCCTCGATCATCACCTGGACCCCGTAATCCCGGGCACGTTTCGTCAGTTCACCCAGCAGGAGAAGTTCCTGTATCTGCCCCCGGTCAGTCGCGTCGGCAAGACATCCGGGCCGAAGTCCATCGCCAAGGCTTAACACCATATCGTAACGCTTCGCTACTGCCAGAAGCCGGTCATAATACTCATAAAGAGGATTCTCCCGTTTGTTGAACAGCATCCAGCGCGAGAGAATGCTCCCGCCGCGGCTCACGATACCGAGCAGCCGTCCCTGGTCCTCGACGCAGGCAACGCTTCGCCTCGTCACACCGCAGTGAACGGTGATAAAGTCGACGCCGTCCTCGCCGTTCTCCTCGCAAACACGGAACATGTCGTCGGCGGTCATCTCAACGATGGCCCTTTTTTGGTCCAGCATGAGCGTCGCCGCCTGGTAGATGGGAACAGTGCCCACCGCAACGGGCGAAGCGTCCACGATGGTTTTTCGAATGCTTCTCACATCCCCGCCCGTGGAGAGATCCATAACGGCGTCGGCGCCCGCCGCCGCCGCCGTTCTCACCTTGTTCACTTCCAGATCGATGTCGACGTGATCTCCCGAGGTACCAACGTTGGCGTTGATCTTGGTCCGAAGCCCCTTCCCGATCGCCAGGGGAGTTATGCCCCGGCGTGTCCGGTTCCTGACCACCACGATGGTTCCCGCTTCGACCCCTTGCCGTATAAATTCGGGCGAAACGCCCTCCGCCTCGGCACAGAGAACCATCTCCTCGGACACGGTCCCGTTTCGCGCCAGTTCCAGTTGTGTTCCGACTGCCATGTATTTTCCTTCCACACGGGCTACTGTGTTGCCGTTATTCGGTCCCCCGGCGACCATGACCACGGGACCCGCCGCTCCTACTTTGACGACAGGATCAGTTCCGCCGCCTTCTTTCCCGAAAGCAGCATACCGCCGAAAATCGGTCCCATCCGGGGACCGCCGTACGCTGCGTTGGCCGCCATACCGGCCGCGTAAACGCCGGGGCAGATTTCCCTGGTATGCTCGAGGGTCAACTGTTCCGCCTTATCCGCCCACATTGAACGCTCTCCCATGATTCCTCCGGATTCCGTGTTCAGCGTGATATCCGCCTTCCGAGCAATGAGACTGAGTACTTCCGTATCGTGCCCGGTGGAATCGATTATGGCTTTCGCCTCGATAGAGAGAGGATCCACGTGAAGACCGGCCATCTCGACGGGAGACCAGTTGACCACCAGCCCCCGCACGGCGCCTTCTTTTACGATGACGTCCTCGACGCTTATGCAATTGAACACTTTCGCCCCGGCCTGCACGGCCCGGGAACAGATTGTGCTGACGGCCTCCACCGCATCGGCGGTATAGTAGCCTTCCTGATATTTCATCGATGAAACGCCGAAATGATCAAGTACCTCCTTCCCTTCTTCCTGAACGACGATTTCGTTGAACATCATGCCGCCGCCCCACATACCGCCTCCGATACTGAGCTTCCGTTCAAACAGGGCCGTCTTTTTCCCCGCCTTCGCGAGGAAGTAGGCCGCTACAAGTCCCGCCGGGCCGCCGCCCACAATGGCCGTGTCTACCTCGGCGTAGTCACTGAGTTTTTGCATGAAACGATCGATTATCGCCCTGGTGATCACTACTTCGTTTAGTGACATGTCTTTTCTAACCTCTCTTTCTTTTTTCGTTACTGCATCTCTATGACATGCGAATCCGTTCCGCAATGTTCATGACCTTTGCAACGACATCGGCCGGTGATTTCCCGAGGACGCGGACAACCGGTTCCTTACCCACGTCTCCCCGATCGAAAATCATGTCGGGAATCCTGCCGCGTCCCGTGAGAACGCGATCGGTCCCCCATTCCAGCGACGATCCCTCGCGTTCCTTGACATCCCTGGGTTCGTCGGCCCGGTCGAAGGACGCCACGTCATATCCCAGGTCGCGGCAGCCCGTCACGATATTCTCGGAAAACCGTATATCCATGGCCGAACGGTAATCAGCATCGTATTTCATGAGAGTCAGCACGATCCTCGCCACGTGGCTCGAAGCTCCGAAGTCGGGATCGTGAAGTGTTTCAACCCGTTCGCCCACACGAATAATGCGCCCCGGCACGCCCGCAACTTCGTCCGTTGTCCGGGCGAAGGGAAGCGCGTACACCAGGTTCGACTGAATCTCCGGAATAACATGACCCGTTCTTCCTTCCTCGAGTACCTGAATCGCCTCTTTAAGCTCCAGCAGACACCGGTATCGAGCGCTTTCCCTGAAAAGCGCGGCCATGTGGTTCGTCGGGCCATGACCTCCGCCGAGAGGAAGCGAAAACCGGATCGCCGTACTTATATAATCCTTGGCCTGTGCGACAGCCTCGCGGACACTCAACCCGCGGCCGAGACCGGTTGCGACGGCCGCCGAGAGGGTGCATCCCGTTCCGTGGGTGTTTTTCGTATTTTCCCTTTTCGCGGGGAACTCGAAGAAACGTCCATCGTCGTAAAGAATGTCAAGGGCGTCGCCCTCGCGATGACCTCCCTTGACCAGAACACTCCTGCCGCCCGGTCCGCTGATGATTTCGGCCGCACGCTTCATGTCGTCTGTCGATTCAATTGAACGGCCGCACAGAATCTCCGCCTCGGGAATGTTCGGCGTCACCAGCCTCGCCCGGGGAACAAGTTCCTCCAGAAGAGCCCCTTTCGCGTCCTCCTGGATGAGGCGGGCTCCTCCCTTGGCCACCATGACCGGATCGACGACAAGGTTGGCGATGTCGTACTCGTCTATCTTCCGCGCCGCCAGGCGAACCACGCCGGCGCCGGCGAGCATGCCGGTCTTAACGGCGTCAATGCCGATATCGGAGGCGACCGAATCAAACTGCAGTTCTATAAATTCCAGTGGAACTTCGTGAATCCCCTGGACACCAAGCGTGTTCTGCGCCGTGAGTGCCGTGATAACCGTCATGCCGTACCCTCCAAGGGCGGCGATCGTTTTCAGGTCGGCCTGAATTCCGGCTCCCCCGCCGGAATCGGAACCCGCGATGGTCAATACTCGTGCCATGGTCATGATAAAACCTCACATTGAAGTCGCGCCGGCCTCATCGCCGGCATCGCTGTAATGAATCACCAGCAGCCGTCCCGACCGGACTTGAATGCGGCCTTCCGTTCCGGCGAGACGATTACTGATTCCATAGGGACGGCCTGCTTCCATGGTCGCCTCACAGAGGGGATATTCGAAGCCCTCAAGGGTTATGCCCGAAACTTCCGTCGTAAGCGGAAGCAGCGATACGGTCTGTCCCGTCGAACCCCGAACGACGGCCCGGTCATCAACGGCGAACAGCTCTCCCCGATCGTCGATTATACGCGCGTCGACGCAACGCAACATGCTGGATGAAAGCAGGGAAATGTTGGCCAGCGTGTGATCGATCCGTCCCCCCAGGGCCGCGTACAAACGGATTTCTTTGGGTTCCAGCGAAAGCGCGTACCGAAGGGCAAGCTCGGTGTCCGTTTCGTTTTTCGACACGGGATACCTGATGACAACACTCCCCCGGGATTCATAATAAGACAGGAGTTCCGCGTCGACAGAATCCATGTCGCCGATGACGGCCGCGGGAACGACACCCGCCGCGGCGGCATACCGTGCTCCGCCGTCGGCGCAGACGAGCACCGGAGACAAGTATTCGCGCATGTCCCGGTCTATTCGATCGGGATCAGCCATGTCTCCTCCTGAAATGACAAGAACGCTGACTGACATCACATCGCTCCTTCAGCGGGATACCCCCCTCGTATCACAAATAATAAAAGGCGCATCCCCCGTGTCGGATACGCCTTAAAAAAAGATATCGATCTTTATCTCCCTGCGCTGGCATTACCCAGATCAGGTTCAAAGGGTATCTTCTCAGCCGCCCCGGCACCCCTGAGTTGCTTATATCATCTTTAATTTATAGCACTAAATCACTTAAAACGCAATGATTCTCTTTTTTCGGCCGTTGTACCTTCTACTTTTTTCACGACACGCGCACTGCCTCTATCCTTTTTCTTTTCTCTTTTTCAGCTCGAGTGCCGTTTTGATACCCTTTTGACGAATAACCTTCAGTTTCATGCGGGTTTCGGTAAGCTTGAAGAATCGTTTCCCGTAACGCCGAAGAAGCGACGGGTTGATCTCGAAGCCCAGGCCCGGTCCGGTCGGCGGAGAAAGCTTCGCTTCACTGTCGGGCAGAATCGGATCGATAATGCCTTCCCGATATTTCGGTATCCACGACGGTTCTTCGAGTGGATATTCCAGGGGCAGGGTGAACGTGTCATCAACGAGGCAGAGCTGCCAGTTGATGTAGAACCCGATGCCGTTGGTCCAGGTGTGTGGAGAATATTCCAGCCCCCTGAAACGGCAGGCGTCGATCACCTGTTTCACCTGGCTGATGCCGCCCGCAAAGGTCGCGTCTGGCTGGTAGATATGGAAACAATCCTTCTCAAGCATGATCTTGATTTCATCCCACCCGTAATTTAATTCGGCGCCCGCGATTTTGACGGGGGACATCGCCTTGAGAGCCGCGTTCCCATCGTAGTCTCTTGAATCAAGAGGCTCCTCGAGCCAGAGTATGTCGTTATCCCGGCAGGCAGTTGCGAACTCCCCGGCCCGTTTCAGGTCCCAGGCGGGAATCTTGTCGACTATCGTGACGAGCCATCCCTGGTTGGCGTCGACGCCGAGAGCCATGCGGTCTCCGACGCCCTTGCGGATCACTTCGATATGACGAATATCGTCTTTCAGTTCGAGGTTCTTGACGCGGAGCTTGGCTGTCTTGAATCCCCGCTCCCGCATGGCGAGCAACTCGTCGACTCTTTTTTCGGGATCATGCATTTCGCCGGTGGAACAGTACACCGTGATATCACGCGCCTTACCGCCGAGAAGCTCGTAAACCGGCTTGTTTTCTTTCTTGCCGATGATGTCCCAGCAGGCCGGTTCGATCCAGAAATTCCGCCATCCCAGGAACCCCGCCTGTTTCAGCAGGCCCTGCACGGCGCCTATGTCCGTCGGATCCGCGCCCATCAGGTACCCGCCGATGAGATCACCCAGGCCCTCCCGCTCGGTCCCCATTGCCGTTCCGGCCGAATAGCCCTCGATTCCCTCGTCGGTCCCCAGCCGTATGAGCGTGAAGCTGTTGTGGGTCTGGGGATACCCGGGAATCCAGGTGGGCCAGAAGGTATGGTCCAGGGGGACGGACACATGATACAGCTCGATTCTGTCGATCTTCATGCAAGTCCCTCCTTTTCACATGATGGTTGTAATGTCTGATCGTGAAGGTCGAACCGGCCCGGGGCCCGCCCCGCGGCGCCGATTGAAATTACTTTGAAATACCCCGGCGCAATAGTCAACGACAAAATATGACGCCTCACGATACTACCGGACCGGCGGCTCAACGTAAAACGGCCCCCCGGACCGCGCCGGGAGGCCGTTTCAACGAATCTTTAACTGATGCTATTTGACTTTTTCCTGAAGCTGCTTCCCCGGTTTGAACTTCACAACTTTCTTGGCCTTGATCTTGATTTCCTTGCCCGTCTGGGGATTCCTTCCCGTTCTGGCTTTTCTCTTCACCACCGAGAAGGTGCCGAACCCGACCAATCCGATTTTCCCGTTTTTCTTAAGTTCGGTCTGAACATTCTTGACGTACGAGTCCAGAACCCTGCCGGCGACGGCCTTGGTTACATCCGCGTCCTTCGCCATAGCTGCGATCAGCTCAGCCTTCGTCATACCTGTTTCCCCCTTTCCTTCGTTGCTGTTTGTTCTTGACACCTGACTGCCACCCCCACCTCGTGCGTTCGTCTGGAGTGTTCGCCGGCATCGCGTTCAAACCATCGGGCATATCCGGGTTATCCGACGCCCGCCTTCGGAAAAGCAGTCATACATCAGTTTTGCTGTACGTAACATAAAGAAAATCTACATTCAACAAAAAAGTAGCGCCAATGTTATGTAAATCACCCCTCTCTTCAAATATTTACACCGCGAACCAAATTATTCCTCCTCTTAACGCCGAACCGGCAGGGAATTCCGGGGTTCTGCACACCTTACTAATTGTAATTATTACTACTATTTTAAAGTCTTCCCGCGACCGCTGATTATGAAAATCATTCGGACCGAACCGCCTGAAACAGGAATTCGCGGCCGACGGAAGGTTTGACAGATTCAAAGATAACACGATAAAATTATTATTTAAGGACTGCACTGAAAACCCCGGTCTGACATAAACAGTTTTTCATCGCGAGTGCACCGGAAAGGGCATCATGATGACGAAGCGGCAAACAGCCATTGCAGTTCTTACGGTTGCAATCCTCGCCACGGAGGCGATTCCCGCCCTGTCCGGCGGTCGCGACACGGACCGTACCAGAGCCGGCCGGGACCGCATGGTGACCACTCTTGCAGAACGCTACGACATCCATGACGAGGCTGTTTTGCGGGCCATGGCCCGCGTACCCCGCCATCTCTTTGTCCCGGCGTCTCAGCGCAGAAACGCCTATGAAGACAGACCGCTGCCGATCGGTTACGGCCAGACCATATCCCAACCCTTTATTGTCGCATACATGACCCAAGTGATCGGCGTCACCGAAGATTCCCGGGTACTTGAAATAGGAACCGGCAGCGGGTATCAGGCCGCGGTGCTGGCTGAAATAACCGACAAGGTATACACGATAGAAATCGTGCCGGAACTTGCCATGAGCGCCGAAGAGCACCTTCGACTGGCAGAGGTCGATACGGTACGGGTTCGACACGGCGACGGCTATTATGGATGGCCGGATGCAGCCCCTTTCGATGCCATCATCGTTACCGCGGCGGCCCCGCATATTCCACCGCCCCTTATCGAACAACTGAAGGACGGCGGCAAAATGGTCATTCCGGTCGGGTCTCCCTATCTCACGCAACAACTTGTCCTGGTGGAAAAAGAAAAAGGCCGTCCCCGAACACGAAACCTGATACCCGTCCGGTTCGTCCCCCTTACCCGGCAGGCTGAACCATGACCACGGCAAAAATCTTACTCCGAAGGACATTCGCGACGGATGCAGCCGTTTTCCTGCTCTCGGTCGTCGTCATCGCCTCGCAGGTCGTATTCATGCAGGCACTTTCACAAGTCCAGGGATACCATTTCGCCTACATCGTCATCTCTCTCGCCCTTCTCGGTTTCGGCGGCAGCGGCACCGTGATAGCGCTCACAAAAGACGGCATGCGCAGCCGCGCCGACCGGTTCGTGCCCCTCTGCATGCTGCTCGCGGCAACGGGATGCCTGGTCACGCTGCCCGCCGCCCTTTACACGGCCGCCCGCGCCGACATGCAACTTCTTGTTTTCGAATACCGGGCCTGGTTTCCCCTGCTCATGGCGGCCCTGTTCGTCTTTATTCCGTTCTTCTTTGAAGCGCTCGCACTCGGCCTTGTCTTCGTGAGGGATGCCGATATCATTGGCCGTCGTTACGCCGCCAACTTGCTCGGCTCCGCCGGAGGCGGAGGGCTTGGCCTGTTGTTCCTGCTCTGGTGGAGTCCCGAAAAAATTGTTCCACTCTTTTCTTCCATTCTTGCGGCCGGTGTCCTTGTTCTTATCTTTTTCAGCGGAGATAAAACCGGCAGGTTCCGCTGGTACGCCGTTTCACTGATTCTTCTGTTCACGGGAGTGGCGGTTCATATCGCCGCTCCTCTCCTTCCCCTGTCTCCCTATAAAGATCTGAGCGCCGCCCTGCGACTGCCGGAATCCCGGGTCGTGACAGACCGTCCTCACCCCATGGGAAGGGTCCAGATAGTACAGGCGCCTTCGCTTCGATACGGACCGGGTCTCAGCCTTTTTTACAGCGGCGAAATACCGGCGGCGCCGCGGTTGTACCTGAACGGAGAAGAATACGGAGCCTGCGTTCCGCCGACAGGAAAGCGGCCCCATATTCTTGATTCCAGCGTGACGGCTCTTCCGCTTCTGATCGGCGAATTCAAACGGGCCCTGGTCCTCAACGCCGGCGCCGGGGCATCCCTGGGACACCTGCTGTCACATGATATTCCACATGTAAAAGGCGTTGAGCCCCACCCCTTCATCGTGGATCAGCTCACGACCTGGTACGGCGCGTCGCTTTCCGACGGCAGGCTCAGCCTGGCCGCAACGGACAGCCGGTTTTATGTGCGACACGGGGACAGCACCTACGACCTCATTCTGCTCCCCATGCAGGGTAACTTCGGTGGAGATGTGGGGTTACAGGCGCTTCGGGAAAATTACCTGCTGACCCGGGAATCGTTTCGGGAACTCTGGCAATCACTCGACGAAGACGGAATACTGTCGTTCAGTGTTTACATCGACCGTCCACCCCGTCGAGGGCTCAAGCTGCTGGCGTTGCTTGTGGAAACCATGAAAGAAACGGGCATCGAATTCCCATCCCGCCACGTCGCCGCGCTCAGGAACTGGGATATGCTGACACTGGCCGCATCACCGACCCCCCTGGGCGAGCCGGTTCGTCAGGCGCTTGCCCGGGCCGCCCGAAGAGGCGGGTTTGACCGAGCCTGGATTCCCGGTATCGGTCCGGCGGAAACGGACCATAACCACGTCATGGAAGGAGATCTTCTTCGAACAGGCATGCGCCTTATACTTGAAGGAAGGGGAGAATCATTCATCGAGTCCTATCCCTTCAGCATCAGGCCGCCATCGGACGACCGTCCCTATTTTCACCAGTTCCTGCGCTGGAACCATGTAACCGACGCCAAACGGATGATGGGCGAGGGCGCCGTCGCCTTCGTGGAACTCGGATCACTGCTCGTCGGAATAACGGCCCTGTTACTCGCTTCCGCGGCGTTTATTCTTATACTGTTGCCTCTTTTCAAGATGAAACGGGCATCCGGGCAACATGGCATGATGGTTTTCATTCTGTTCGCCGCCTTCGGAACCGGATTCATGTTTCTGGAAATCATGTTTATACAGCGCCTCACGTTGTACTGGGGACATCCCATCTACAGCGCCGCCGGGGTCATTTCAGCCCTTCTGTGCGGAATGGGAATCGGCAGTCTGACGGCACAGCGTATGCGCGACACGTCTTTCATACTCCCCGCCGTCCTTGCCGCGGTCTGCGCCGTCGTTACCGCGTCCCTGGCGTTCCTTCCCATCCTGTTCGACGCGACGCTGGCATTCCCGGGTCCGGCGAAGTCTTTCATCGGCCTCGTCGCGCTTGCCCTTCCTGCCTTTTTCCTGGGCATGCCCTTCCCCCTGGCGTTGCGGCGGTTGGACCGTGATTTTCCCACACTTACCCCCTGGGCATGGGGAATCAACGGATTCTTCTCCGTCCTCGCAGCGCCTCTCGCCGCCATACTCGCCATGCACGTCGGTTTTACACTGGTGGGATGGTGCGCCGCGTTAGCGTATCTCGCAGCGCTGGCCGCTTCCGTGACCTTTGGAAACAACGCCCGGAAAGACCTTTTATGAAATGCCGCATCCTGAAAAAGCGGGTTGCGGCGTCATTGAAACCGCCGCGAAAGGACCGGACGTCACCCGGCACGTCACGCCGCGCCCGTTTCGCCTTTCGGAAGGGGAATAATGCAGACGGGAACAGCTGACTTCCGAAGGACTTTCTCGGCCACGCTTCCCAGGAAAGCTCGGCTCAGGCCCCTGCCGTGGGTGCCCATTACAATCATATCGCACCCTGTCGATTCGGCCCGTTTGAGAATTTCGTCAGCGGGATAACCCTTGCTGACTTCAACCGATGTCACGCGGTCGGCCAGTTCGGACTCGTCTTCAAGTTCACTGTCGAAAAATTTTTCAAGGCGCCGTTTTATTTCATTTTTCGCACTTGACACGTTCTCTTCGATGTAGACGTCATCGACGTATCCTCCGAAAAAGGCAAGCGCGTGGGGAGGCACCTCTTCGACAACGTGCAGCAGGTGAATATCCGCCCGATTCTGTTTCGAGAGATACAGAGCGTAACGAAGGGCGTGAGCTGAATTACGCGACAGGTCGGTGGCGTACAATATTTTTTTAACGGCCGGTATCATGACATGAACCCCCGATAAATGCGGCGCGACCAAGCTCGCCCATGGAAATAACTTTTCCGGGCATTTTTTACGCACCCCGTTCTCATTCAGTAATCTATAAAGAAAAATGTATGTTATCTGCGTGACACCGTCAAGAAAATTAAGGAAAAGATACTGAATTACCCGTTTCCCGCCATCCATTAACATGCCATTCATTATCAGTTGACATTCCTTCGGGCATCTGATTATCTTCATGAAATTTTTTACGCTATGGAAACAAAAGACTTCACTTACGATTTACCCGAAGATCGCATCGCCCAGGAACCTGCCGCGTCAAGGGACCAGTCCCGCATGATGGTAGTCGACAGGCGGACTGGATCGATTGAATGCCTGCGGTTTTCCGAGCTTCCCGGGTTTCTCCACGACGGCGACGTTCTGGTGGTGAACGACTCGCGGGTGATTCCCGCCCGGCTGAAAGGAGAAAAAGCAACGGGAGGCCGGATCGACATACTGCTTCTGGAACGCCTTGAACAGCCGAACCATTGGCTCGTCCTGCTCCGTCCCGCGAAACGCGTAAAACGGGGAACCCGTATTTTTTTCGGCGCCGACGGCTACGCGGATGTGATGGCGCGGGAGGACGAGAAAAAGTGGATTCTCGAATTCACCCTGAATGACACGTTCGAATCGTTCCTCGCCGCACACGGCACAGCCCCCTTGCCGCCGTATATTAAGAGACGACCCGGCGACGACAGAACGGATCGGGACATGGATCGGTACCAGACGGTTTACGCCGCAGTACCCGGCTCTATCGCGGCGCCCACGGCGGGCCTGCACTTCTCCGAAAATATTCTGAAAAAACTGCGGGAACGCGATATCCCGGTTGTACCCGTCACGCTGCATGTCGGTCTTGGCACCTTTATACCCATTGAAACGGAAAACATTGAAGAACACCGCATGGAAAAAGAACGGTACGTCATCTCTTCCGAGTCGGCCCGCACGATCAACGAAGCCGGACGAGTCGTCGCCGTGGGAACCACGTCTGTCAGGACCATGGAATCGGCGGCGCGGAGCAACGGATCAGTGCAAAGCGGAGCGGGAGACACCAATCTGTTCATCTATCCGGGATTTGAATTCAAGGTTACGGGAGCACTGCTGACGAATCTTCACTTGCCCGCATCGTCCCTGTTTCTTCTCGTCTGCGCCTTCGCGGGGACTGATCTTATGAAAAAGGCGTACCGGAAAGCAATCGACGAGGGGTTCCGTTTCTACAGTTACGGAGACTGCATGCTTATCCTCTGAACAACCTGGCGAAAAGAACAGAGAGCGGCCACACGTTATGACAACGACACAACGATCCGATCAGGGCATAGTTCAAAGCGCCGTCGACGGCCGGGGACCTTTCCATTTTCACGTCGTCGCCTCCGATCATGCCACGAAGGCGCGGCTTGGTCTGATTCAGACGCCTCACGGCGCCGTCGAAACGCCGGTCTTCATGCCCGTGGGAACCCAGGGGACCGTCAAGGGAGTCACCCCCGAGATGGTCCGCGATGCGGGCGCCCGGATTATTCTCGGCAACACGTATCACCTGTACCTGAGGCCCGGCCATGAGCTGATAGGCCGCCTCGGGGGCCTGCACCGGTTCATGAACTGGCCCGGACCGATTCTCACGGACAGCGGCGGTTTCCAGATTTACAGCCTCGGAAAACTCAGAAAACTCACCGAAGAAGGATACGCCTTTCAATCCCATATCGACGGATCGTCTCACGTCATGACCCCCGAACGCTGCATAAACGTCCAGGAAGCGCTGGGATCCGACATCATGATGTGCCTCGACGAGTGCACGTCATATCCGGCTGAACGGTCAGCCGCCGAATCGTCACTGGACCTGACGTTGCGCTGGGCCCGGCTTTGCGCCTCTGTCCGCCGATCGCCCGACCATGCTCTCTTCGGCATCTCCCAGGGTGGTGTCTATTCAGACCTGAGAAAACGGGGCATCGAGGCTCTTGGCGAAATCGGCTTTGACGGCTACGCCTTGGGCGGCCTCAGCGTGGGAGAACCGAAGGAACTTCTGTACGATACGGTCTCGTACGCGGCGCCTCTTCTTCCCCCGGACAAGCCCCGCTACCTCATGGGTGTCGGGACGCCCGAGGATATCCTGGAATGCGTGGCGCAGGGCATCGACATGTTCGATTGCGTCATGCCCACGCGAAACGCCCGCAACGGAATGTTGTTTACAAACAGGGGAAAGCTTGTTATAAAGAACGCCCAATACCGGGATGACGGCAATCCCTTGGATGATCAGTGCGGATGCTACACCTGCCGGAATTACAGCAGGGCCTATCTGAGACATCTGTTTATCGCCAGGGAAATCCTGGCGATTGTTTTGAATACGATACACAATATTACGTTTTACATGAATCTCATGAATGGAATCAGGGAAGCCGTTCGGGGGGGATATTTCGATTCCTTTCGAAAAACCTTTGTTGAAACCTACGGAGCGAACAACGAGGAGGACGCAGAATGATAAGCGGCATAGCATACGCGATGGGTGCTCCCGGACAGGGAGGCGCCGGGGCGCAGGGCGGAGCGGATTTTCACTTTATAATCCTCATGGTTGCCATCTTCGCCATTTTTTATTTTCTTCTGATACGACCCCAGCAGAAAAAGCAGAAGGAACTGAGAGAAATGATCGCCCACCTGCAGCACGGCGACATGGTCGTAACCACCGGCGGTCTTCACGGCAAGGTGACAGCCCTGACGGACCAGGTGGTCACGCTGGAAATCGCGGAAAAAACGAGAGTAAAGGTGTCCCGCAGCGCAATCGCGGGTCTGGTGCAGGGCGCGGCCACGGCGCCGAAAACCTCCTAGCGCCCGGCGGTCTTGCCGGGAAGGACTTTCGTAATGTTTGACAAGAATATCAGGCTGAGAATAGCCGTAGCGGCGGTGGTGACACTGGTGGCGCTTTTCTTTATCATGCCGACCTTGACGGATCGTCTTCCCGCCTTCTGGAAAAACCATCTTCCAAGCGACACACTTAACCTGGGACTTGATCTTCAGGGCGGTATGCACCTGATACTCGAGGTGCAGGCGGACCGGGCCGTGGAGAGCTCACTCGAGCGTCTCGGCAATAATCTGAAGGAAGCGCTCATGGAAGATCGTGTCCGTTTCCGAGAAGTCGCCGTGGAAGACAAGAGCTCCCTCGTTATGGAATTTCCCGACAGCGAATCCGCCGACCGATTCAGGGATCTCCTGAAAAACCGGTATCCCACGTTGAAAATCGCCTCCTCGCGGATTACCGAAGGCATGGAACGAGTCACCCTTCGCGTCGACGCGGAACAGGTTGAAACCATCAGGGAATTCGCTCTCGAACAAAGTCTCGAAACAATAAGGAACAGGGTCGATCAGTTCGGCGTCACGGAACCCCACATCATTCCACAGGAACGCAACAGAATTCTTATACAGCTTCCCGGCATCGATGATCCTCAGCGGGCCATCAACCTGATCGGAAAAACCGCGCTGCTCGAATTCAAGCTCGTCGACGACGAGCACAGCGTCGATGACGCGCTTCGAGGCAACGTTCCCCGCGGACGGGAAATTCTCTACGGCGGCAGGGTCGATCGCCTGACGGGTGAACGAAATCAGGTTCCCTACCTGCTGCATTCCCGGGCCCTGATGACGGGTGAATCCCTCGAGGACGCCCGGGTTTCCATCGACAACCGTTTCGGGGAACCCTACGTTTCAATCAAGTTCGATCCCCAGGGCGCCCGTGATTTCGAGCGGATTACATCCCAGAACGTGGGAAAACGTCTTGCCATCGTTCTCGACGGCGTGGTGCACTCGGCGCCGGTCATCCAGGAACGAATCGGCGGCGGCCAGGCACAGATCACGGGAACATTCTCCATGGACGAGGCCCGCGACCTGGCAATTGTCCTCAGGGCGGGCGCGCTTCCGGCGCCGGTTACCATTCTCGAACAACGCAGAGTCGGACCTTCCCTGGGACAGGATTCGATCGACAGGGGCGTGATGTCCATAATCGTGGGGACGCTGTTGGTTCTTGCTTTCATGATCGTCTATTACAACTACTCGGGCATCATAGCCGTCACAGCCCTGCTGCTGAATTTCATACTGATCTTCGGCGCACTGGCGGCGTTCAGGGCGACACTCACGCTTCCGGGCATCGCCGGCATTGTTCTTATCATCGGCATGGCCGTCGACGCCAACGTTCTTATCTTTGAGAGAATACGGGAAGAACTGCGGCTCGAAAAGTCGCCGCGAGCGGCCGTCAAGGCAGGCTACGACAAGGCGCTGTCCACGATCGTCGACGCCAATGTGACCACGCTGATCGCCGCCCTGGTTCTCTTCCAGTTCGGAACAGGGCCCGTACGCGGGTTCGCCGTGACCCTCAGCCTGGGAATCATCTGCAGCATGTTCACCGCCATTTTCGTAACGAGGATTATTTACGATTATTTTATCTGGTATAAACGAGTCAAGCGGGTCAGCATCTAGAGGAGCACGTGATGGAATTTATTAAGCCCGACACCCGGTTCGATTTCCTGCGATTCGCCAGAACGGCCGTTATCATATCAATTGTGGTGATCGCGGTGGGCGTTGTTTCACTTCTGTTCCACGGGGGACCAAAACTGGGCATAGATTTCGCCGGCGGAACCCTCATCCAGGTCAAGTTCGACAAGGAAACAACAGCGGGGGAAATCAGGAAAGCACTGAACCAAATCGACATGGGTGGAAGTATTATTCAGCGGTTCGGCGCCGCCCAGGAAAACGAATTTCTCATCAGGACGGATCTTTCAGATGCGGAACTGGAGAATCTCTCCGGACTTGTTGAAAAAGCGCTCGCCGAGCATTACGACCACGACCATTTCGAAATCAGGCGGGTGGAAATGGTGGGCGCCGCAGTCGGCAAGGATCTGCGACAGAAAGGCATCCTTTCGATTTTGTATGCCATGATCGGCATTCTCGTCTACGTAACCTGGCGTTTCGAACTTCGATACGCCCTGGGCGCCATCATCGCTCTTTTTCATGACATTATTATTACCGTGGGCATTTTTTCGCTGCTCGACAAGGAATTCACGTTGCCCGTCATCGCCGCCCTGCTCGCTATCATCGGGTATTCCCTGAACGATACGATTGTTGTTTTCGATCGTATTCGAGAGAACGTCAGGGCAAGCCGAAAAAAACCGCTCCGCGACATTATGAACGCGAGTATCAACCAGATCCTGAGCAGAACCCTGCTTACGTCGCTTACCACGCTCCTGGTGGTTGGAGCGCTCTTCTTCCTTGGCGGCGCCGTTATTCACGATTTCGCCTTCGCCCTCATGGTGGGCGTTGTCGTGGGAACCTATTCATCCATATTCATCGCGACTCCGACGGTACTTGCCTGGGAACGATTGTGGCCCGCCTCCTCCCAAGGGAAAAAGAGGATCAGCTGAGGTGTCGACGTCGGCAGCGGCAATATTTATAATAACGCTGTTTCTCGGTATTTATCTTGTCGCCCTGGGGCTTCAGGGGACTGTCGTCATTCTTGTTGCCGCTGTTGTATTCGGCGTCCTTACGGAATTTCAGAACTTCGAGCCGAAACACCTGGTTTTGCTCGCGGTTCTCTCGGTCATCGTTGAAACGGCCGATGCGATAATCGGCGTGTCCAACGCGGCAAGTCCGCGCCTTTCACAACATGCGGCCGTCGTATCACTCGTCGGCGGCATTATCGTGGCCGCGTTACTTACACCCCTGTTTTACGGACTGGGAACGATCACGGGGCTTTTCCTGGGGGGATTCGCGGGGAAGCTCCTGGTGGAACGGATCGAGCGCCGGAAGTTGAAGCCCTCTTTCCGGGAAACAGGAAAGGCTTCCTTCATCAGAAACGTGAGCATCTTTATTAAAGGAACCGCCGCCGTTGGCATGACGGTCTTCCTGCTATCGCACGTATATTCGTGACGGAAGAAAAGAATGGAAAATAAAAAAAGAAGCGTTTTCAGAGAATACCTCCTGACTTTCGCCATTGCCGTCCTGATCGCCCTGTTCGTTCGAACCTTTATCGTGCAGGCCTTCAAGATACCATCCGGATCGATGCGTGAAACCCTGCTGGTCGGCGATCATATTCTCGTCAACAAATTCATTTACGGCGTGAAGCTCCCGGTTGTCAGAAAAACAATTATTCCCGTCAGCGAGCCGGAGAGAGGCGATGTCGTCGTATTTATTTATCCGGAGGACCGGAGCAAGGATTTTATCAAGCGTGTTATCGCCGTGGCCGGCGACCGTGTGGAAATCAGGAACAAAAAAATTTTCGTCAACGGCATTCTGCACACCGACGGTTACGGCATCTACCAGGACGACATCACCTATCCGCGATCCGTTCAACCGCGTGACAACTTCGGCCCCGTTGTCGTTCCCGAAGAACATGTATTCACCATGGGAGACAACCGGGATCACAGTTACGACAGCCGATACTGGGGATTCGTGGACCTGGATGACGTTCTGGGCAAAGCGTTTCTTATCTACTGGTCATGGGATCGCGAAAAACACCGTGTCCGGTGGAACAGGATCGGCACCGTTCTGGAATGAGAAGTACCCGCCCCGCATCCACCACTGATGCTGTTTTTTAAAAATAAGTAACTCTTGACAGAAATTCCGACCGTTGCTATAAAATATTAAATTTTAAAACGCCCTCCACGGAGAAGAAACGGAAACATGGCACTCATTTTCGACAGGAAAATACAAAAAGCAACGGGCCTTCCCGGTTCTTGACGGGAAGGCTTTTTTTTGACCCTTTTCCGGGGTAAGATCCACCGGCAGGAGGAAAATCATGGTCACGGAAAACGCGAAACGAGTCGTCATGGACGCCGAGAGAATCGACCGGTCCATCGCGAGAATTGCGTACGAAATCCTTGAAGACAACAAGGGCGCCGGCGACCTGGTTATCATCGCCGTCAGGTCAGGCGGCATCCTGCTGTCCAGAAGAATCAGGAAAAAAATCGCCGGGATTGAAGCCGTTGAAATCCCTATGGGTATTCTTGATATAACTCTCTATCGCGACGACGTGGTTATGACCGGCAAGAAACCGAAAATGGGAGAAACGGATATCCCGTTTTCTCTTAACGACAAGAAAATCGTTCTCGTAGACGACGTCATTTTTACGGGACGGACTATCAGGGCGGCCATGGATGCACTGATAGATTTCGGAAGACCGCGGGTCATCCGTCTCGCCGTGCTCGTTGACCGAGGCCACAGGGAGCTCCCCATCCGACCCGATTATGTGGGGGAAAAGCTTCCGTCATCTCTCTGGGAAAACGTCAACGTCAACCTGTCGGAGTCGGGCGGCGACGATGAAGTGGTCATTCTACAGAATTAAAACCGGTGACATGCATGGAACTGATGAGAAAAGACATCCTGGGACTGAGTGATTTCTCCGTGGACGAGATCAATCTCGTCCTCGATACGGCCGAATCTTTCAGAGAAATATCGACGCGGACGATCAAAAAGGTTCCGACTTTGCGGGGAATAACGGTAATCAATCTCTTCTACGAGGCAAGCACCAGAACCCGGACATCTTTTGAAATCGCCGCGAAACGTCTCAGCGCCGACGCGATCAATATTTCGACGTCGACAAGCAGCGTCACCAAGGGGGAAACCCTGGCGGACACGGCGAAAACCCTGGAAGCAATGAGCCCCGACATTATAGTGATCCGTCACGCCTGCGCCGGCGCCCCGCACATCCTGGCCCGCCTGCTTGGCCAGTCCATCATCAATGCCGGCGACGGTTCACACGAACACCCCACCCAGGCACTGCTCGACATGCTTACCATAAGGCAGAAAAAAGGAACCATTCAGGATCTCAAGGTGGTGATGATCGGCGACATAATGAACAGCCGCGTTGCCCGATCGAATATGTACGGGCTGACACGGATGGGAGCGCGGGTGACCGTCTGCGGTCCGGCGATGCTCATTCCACGGGGCATCGAAGGCATGGGAGTGACGGTTGAAACGAACATGCGGAAAGCGCTTCAGGATGCCGATGTAGTCATGATGCTGCGGATGCAGTTCGAACGGCAGCAGGGCGCTGTCTTTCCTTCGGTACGGGAATATGCCCGACTCTTCTGCCTTACTGTTCCGATGCTCGAGGAAGCAAAGGATGACGCCATCGTAATGCACCCGGGGCCCATCAACAGGGGCATCGAAATAGCACCCGAGGTGGCCGACGGATTCCGCTCGGTGATACTCGACCAGGTGACGAACGGCGTTGCCGTCCGCATGGCCCTTCTATATCTTCTCGCAGGAGGCCGTCAATGAAACTGCTGTTGAAGGGAGGAAGAATCGTCGATCCCTCCCAGGATATCGACGAAACACTGGATCTGCTGATCGAAGACGGGCTTATCGCCCGCATCGACCCGAACCTGCCGGCCCCCGAAGTCGGCCGGGACAGCGGCATTACGGTGGTGGATCTGGAAGGTAAAACCATTGTTCCGGGCCTGCTCGATATGCACACGCACTTGCGTGAACCGGGTCACGAATATAAAGAAACCATCCTGTCGGGGACCGGTGCCGCCGTCGCCGGCGGATTCACCGCCGTCGCCTGCATGGCGAATACGAGCCCCGTGAACGACAACAGCTCGGTAACAGATTTTATTCTCAGAAAAGCGGCTCGCGCCGACCTGGCGCGGGTGTATCCCGTCGCCGCGGTCAGCAGGAACCTCGAAGGAGAAATCCTGACGGAATTCAGCGATCTCAAGGATGCGGGCGCCGTAGCCCTGTCCGATGACGGCAACCCCGTGGCGACCGCCGGCTTCATGCGCAGGGCGCTCGAATACGCTCACTCGCTTTCGCTCCCCGTCATATCCCACTGCGAAGACCGAAGTCTCACAGAGGGGGGAGCCATGAACGAAAGTTTCGTTTCCACGGAACTCGGGCTTCCCGGCATTCCCACCATCGCCGAGGATATCATGGCGGCCCGCGACATCGCTATTGCCGAATACACGGGAACCCGTGTCCACATCGCCCACGTCAGCACAGCCGCAACCGTGGAACTCGTGCGTGATGCAAAGCGCAGGGGAATCGCGGTAACGGCTGAAACAGCGCCCCATTATTTCACGCTTACCGATGAAGCCCTGCGTTCCTACTCGACCGACCTCAAGGTGTACCCGCCGATACGCGGTCCGGAAGACCGGGACGCCGTCATTGGTGGACTCCGGGACGGAACCATCGATGTCATCGCCAGCGATCACGCGCCCCACTCGTCGATCGAAAAAGACGTGGAATTCGCCTATGCCGCGACTGGTCTTATCGGGCTCGAGACATCCCTCGCCCTTTCTCTTGCCATGGTCGAACAGGGTGTTATTACCCTCGCCAGGCTCGTTGAAGCCATGAGTGTAAACCCCGCACGCATTCTCGGCGTCCCCGGCGGCACGCTTCGAACGGGAACCGCGGCCGATGTCACCGTCATCGATACAACCAGGGCATGGACCGTCGACAAAAACGCTTTCCGGTCCCTGAGCAGGAATTGTCCCTTTCATGGACGGCGTCTGACAGGAAAAGCCCTGATGACGATTGTCGGGGGCATTATCAAGTACAG
>JAGYOR010000150.1 GCA_018399535.1 Deltaproteobacteria bacterium
CTCGGCGACACCCGGCGCCAGTCCGGTAACCATCCCGCGTCCCTCATAGGCGACTACCAGGGGGTTCGAGACGACCCATCTTCCGCCGCGGGATGCCGATACGTCGGTTCTCGCCCCGTCCGACCAGAGGGCCGTCGCCGCAAGGCGTCTCCTTTCTCCTTCCGGCAGGGAGAGCTTTCGCGGCGTCACCAGGACCGATTCAATCGTGGCCACTTTCACGGAAAAAGAGAGGACGCCGTCTCCGCCGTTTGACCGCACAACGAGACTTGCACGGTAATCACCGTCGTTGAGTCCGTACGTGTCAAGCAGGACGGTTACCTTGTCCCGTTTTCCCGCCCTGGTGTGAGCGGTTTCGCGTTGGTCTCTCTTGATTTTAATCCACGGTTCCGTCGCTTCCAGGCGCCATGACAACAAACCGGCGCCGCTGTTTTTTATTTCTATTTCAAATTCTTTCCGTGTGTTAACTTCAAGGCGTCCTGGAAGGTCGCCGGGACCTGCGAGGGTAAGGACGGGTCCGCCGGCGGCATCATCCACGAAAACAGGGACCCGGTCGCTTTCCATGCCCTCTGCAGATGCGATGACTCCAGCGTACCCCTCGGCCTTTCCCCGCAGTACGCCAGGGGAAACAAATTCCGCCGTCCGGCGGTTATCGCAATGCCACTGCACTTGTTCCGTTATGTCCTGGCGGTCGCCGCTCGTGTAAAGGCCCTTCGCCCGGAAAACGCGGCTGGCGCCTACTGCCAGAGGATCGGGATATGAAGGTTCGATTTTCAACGCCCGAAGCGATCCCCGCGGCCCGTGCCGGGGCCCGTCTTCAATATAGACGATAAGTGGAACTTGAAGAGTTTCTCCTGCGCCGGATATGGTTACATCCGCCCCGTGATATCCGGTTTCGAGCCTGTGTGAATCGATGGACAGGCGGACACGTTGCGGTTTTTTCGACGCGAAGACGCCGAATGTCCTGTCCGGCACGACCCAGGGTTTTGATGATTGAAGAGACCATGATTGTCCCGCCGCGCCGTCGCGATGATAGAAATAAAGCGACCGTTCGGCGGCCCCGGGCTTTTTCAGTGTTCCAAAGTCTATGATGCCCGGCGTTACCAGGAACGCAGGATCCGTCCGATGTTCTGCTTCTTCGAGTGCCGTGGCCGGACACGTGCAGAGGAAAATCGCGGTAAAGACCGCGAACAGATGAAACAACCAGGTTTTCAGCATTACACGCACCCGTGATTTTGGAATCTTGAGAATGGACTCCGGGGTATTTCCACCGGAATTTCGAATTCACCCTAGTACAGGGCCGGAAGCTTGTCAAGCGGGCCTGTTCAATGATTTCGACGGACAAAAGCCGGACAAAAGCCTTGACACCGTTTTGAACTCCCATATATAGTCCACGGAAATTTTGTCCGGACTTTCGCGGGACGTGGAATGCACGTTGAAGACCTTAAATATTTGCTCGCTCTCACCTTGATCGACGACATCGGACCGGTGACCGTCAACGGCCTGGTTGACGCTTTCGGTTCGGCACGCAAGGCCATGTCCGCGTCGCCCGCCAGACTCGCGGCCGTCAGGGGCGTGTCGGCGACGATCGCCGGACGCATAAGCACATTCAGGGACTGGGTGCGCGTGGACGAGGAACTGGAACGCGCCGCAAAACTGGGCATAACCCTGGTAACGTCTGGTGACGACCGCTATCCTCCACTGTTGCGCCATATTTATGATTATCCTCCTCTTTTATATGTCCGGGGTGAACTGAACCCGGACGACATTTGCGTCGCCCTTGTCGGTTCGCGGCGCGCGACGGCGCAGGGTCGCTATACCTGCGAACGTATTTCCCGCGAGCTCGCCCTCCGGGGAATCACGGTGGTGAGCGGCATGGCCCGGGGTATCGATTCTTCGGCGCACCGGGGCGCTCTCGCCGCACGGGGACGAACCCTGGCCGTCATGGGATCGGGCCTAGACGTGATCTATCCGCCAGAAAACCGCGACCTGTATGAAAAAATCGCCGAACAGGGCGCCGTCGTCAGCGAGTATCCATTTGGATCAGAGCCTCTGGCCCACCATTTCCCGCGTCGGAACAGGATAATCAGCGGCATGTCCTACGGCGTGGTTGTCGTCGAGGCGACTGAAAAAAGCGGTTCGCTTATAACCGCGCATTTGGCCCTTGAACAGGGACGGTGTGTTTTCGCACTGCCGGGGGGAATCGAGACCCAAACATCCCGTGGAACAAACACGCTTATCAGAGACGGCGCCACGCTGGTGCAGGACGTGGAAGATATTCTTTGCGAAATCGAACCCCAGGTAGTCGTGGAACGTCCTTCGGCGGCCCCTTCCGGACCGGATTACGACACAACCGAAAGCACGGCTGCAAATGGTAAGACAGGAAAATCAGCGGATGAAGAACCGGGCGACGACGAACGGGAGCTGTTGCGACTAATCGGCGACCGCCCCGTTCATCTTGACGATCTCATCGACCGGTGCGACGTTGACATAAACAGGATACTCGGCATGCTCCTGTCCCTTGAATTAAAGGGCATGGTAAGGCAGATGCCGGGAAAATATTTCGTTATCAAGGAGTAGAGAATACATGCCTTCTACGCTCATAGTCGTGGAATCGCCCACAAAGGTAAAAACAATAAAAAAATATCTCGGCGCCGGTTTCGATGTCAGGGCGTCCGTCGGACACGTAAAAGACCTTCCCAAGAACAAGCTGGGTATCGATGTTGAACAGGATTTCACGCCCAGCTACATTGTCAAATCGGACAGGAAAAAAACAATAAGTGAACTGAAAAAGGCCGCGGCTTCTGCCGAACTCATTCTGTTGGCCCCCGACCCCGATCGTGAGGGAGAGGCCATCGCCTGGCATATCGCGGAAGAAATAGGCGGAAAAAATAAAAAAATTTTCCGGGTCCTTTTCGGCGATCTCACGAAAAAAACCATACTGGAAGCGATTGAAAAACCGCTTTCTCTCGACGTGAACAAGTATGAAGCGCAGCAGACTCGCCGCATTCTCGACCGTCTCGTGGGATACCGCATCAGCCCCGTACTCTGGGAAAAAGTCAGAAGAGGACTCAGCGCCGGTCGGGTCCAGTCGGTTGCGGTGCGGATCATCTGCGACCGTGAACGTGAAATTGGCGAGTTCAAGCCGGAAGAATACTGGACGATAACTGCCCGGCTTGAAGGCGGCGAACCTCCGCCCTTCGAGGCGAAGCTCTTCAAGATCGACGGCAGGAAAAAAACCGTCGCCACTGAGGAGGAAGCACGGGAAATCGTGCGGACGCTTGAACAGTCTTCCTTCCTGGTTGATACAGTGGAAAAGAAGGAAGTAAAGCGCCAGCCGGCGCCTCCCTTCACCACCAGCAAGCTCCAGCAGGAAGCGGCACAGCGGTTCCGTTTTTCGGCGAAGAAAACGATGATGACGGCCCAGCGCCTCTACGAGGGAATCGAGTTGGGCGACGAGGGTCCCGTGGGACTTATCACGTATATGCGAACTGATTCCGTGCGAATCGCCGACGAGGCACTCGACGAGGCCCGGCAGCATATTCGGCAGAAATACGGCAAGGAGTTACTTCCGGCGAAGGCCCGCCGGTTCAAGACAGCGAAAAGCGCCCAGGACGCTCACGAAGCCATCCGCCCCGCGTCGACAGCCTATCCCCCCGAGGCAATCGAACAGTACCTGGAAAAAGATGAATTCCGCCTGTACCGGCTTATATGGAACCGGTTCATCGCCTCCCAGATGACGCCGGCCTTCTTCGACCGAACCACGATCGATATTGCGGCGGACCGTTTTATTCTGAGGGCTCGGGGTTCCGTCATGACGTCTCCTGGATTTACTCTTGCCTATGCCGACCGTCCCGTCGATACCTCCGCGGACGACAAGGGCCCTGCTTCCGATGATGATGATTCCTCCACACCGTTGCCGTCATTGTCGTCCGGCGATGTTCTCTCGCTTTCGGGCATCGACCCCCGCAGGAATTTCACGCAGCCGCCGCCCCGCTTCAGTGAAGCCACGC
>JAGYOR010000151.1 GCA_018399535.1 Deltaproteobacteria bacterium
AAGGGAGCAGCTATGGCTACGTTCTTAGAAGAGGTCAACGAAAAAATAAACGGCGTTCCCATTCAGGCCTGTTACCATTGCCGGAAATGTACCGCCGGGTGTCCCGTCGCTTTTGCCATGGAACACAACCCCAACAAGATCATCAAGATGATCCAGCTGGGCATGCGTGACGAGGTGCTCAACAGTTCCACCATCTGGCTCTGCGCGTCCTGTGAGACCTGTGTCACCCGCTGCCCCAATAATGTGGACATCGCCCGCATGATGGACGTTCTGCGGGAAATCGCCATCGATTCGAAGGTCCCGGCGAAAGAAAAGAGAATACAGAAATTTCACGAGGCCTTCCTGTCCAACATCAAGTCGGGAGGGCGCGTCAACGAGCCCATGATGATCGTCAATTACAAGCTCAGATCGGGAGATTATTTCTCCGACATGGCCATGGGCATGAGCATGTTCATGAAGGGAAAAATAAAGCTTATTTCTCCCCGGACGAAGGACATGAAATCGGTGCGGGCCATATTCAAGTCAACGGGCGCGTAAAGGGACGTTGCTGTCGTTCCGCATCGGCGTTTGCTATTCTTTGAAGGAGGCGTTACTTGAAAGTTTCATATTATCCGGGATGTTCGCTTCATGCTACGGGAAAGGAATATGACCTTTCCATCAAGGCCGTCAGTTCGGCACTCGATATCGATCTGCGGGAAGTCGAGGACTGGTCCTGTTGCGGCGCCTCGTCGGCCCACATGACGAACTTTAAATTGTCCGTGGCTCTTCCGGCCAGAAGTCTGATCGCCGCCGAGAAAGATCCGGGAGATGTCATGGTCCCCTGCGCCGCCTGTTTCAACCGTTTGAAAACGGCCCAGTACCACCTCAGGCGCGACGAATCCCTGAAAAAGGAAATCGAGGAAATCGTGGGCGGTACGTTCCACGACACAGTCGAGATACGACATCCTCTTGACATTTTTTACAACGACATCGGCACCGATGCCATACGCGACAAGGTGCAAAAAAGGCTTGCGGGCCTGAAACCCGTTTCGTATTACGGGTGTCTCCTGCTGAGACCTCCGGAGATTTGTCAACTCGACAATTACGAAAATCCCGTCATCATGGACAAGCTGCTGAACTCCACAGGCGCCGAGTCGATGCCCTGGTCGTACAAGACCGATTGTTGCGGCGGCAGCCTGACCCTGGGAAAAACGGACGTGGTGGTCCGCCTGGTGGACAAACTGATGACCATGGCCCGGGAAGCGGGAGCGAACTGCCTGGTGACGGCCTGTCCCGTCTGCTTCGCCAATCTCGACATGCGGGCCAGCGAGAATGTCCGGCTGCCCGTGTTCTATTTCACCGAAATTCTGGCGCTGGCACTGGGTCTTGAAGGGCCGGAATCATGGTTCAGGAGCCATAATACGGATCCCCGTCCGCTGCTGAAATCGCTTAACCTGCTATAACGGTGAAGGGCAAACAAGAATAATATCCCCACACGGGGAAATAACGAAAAAATAACCAGTTGCATAAGGGAAAATATGGAAACGAGACTGATAAAGAAAGAGCTCCTGCCCGGCCTGATCAAGGGATTGGCGGACGACACCCTCGTGTACGCGCCGGTTCAGGAAGAGGACGATGTCTTTTTCAGGGTGCTTGAAAAAGATATGGAACCCCTGGCGGAGTTCGGCAACACGAAGAACGCCCCGAAAAATTTCTTCTTTCCCCAGGCAGAAACCATGATGCGCTTTATGAAAAAGGAGCGTGGTTCAGAACTTGAGGGGACCCCCGGCGACGCGCCGGAGGCGGTTTTGTTCGGCGTCCGGCCCTGCGATGCCAGGAGCTTCGTCCTTCTTGACTTTGTCTTCAACGATCCGAAGTATCGCGACCCCTACTACATGGAAAGGCGTGAAAAAACGACGATCGTTTCTCTCGCCTGCGTTCACCCTCCCTACAGCACCTGTTTCTGCACCTCCATGGGCGGTCATCCATTTTCCCCTGAAGGCGCGGACGTGCTGCTTGTCGACATGGGCAACGACTGGCTGGCCGAGTGCGTAACCGAAAAGGGAGAAAAACTGATTGAAAAGCTGGGCGACCTGCCCCGGGCTGACGACGAGGTTCTGGCGCGCAAAAAAGACATGGCGGAACAGGCCGCTTCGGAAATCACCACGAAAGTCCCCGGCAAAGAAATCAAGCCGTGGCTGGACGAAAATTTTGATCATCCGTTCTGGGACACTGTCCACGTTGGTTGTCTCGCCTGCGGTACCTGTACATACCTCTGTCCCACCTGCCACTGTTTCGACATTACCGACGAAACCAAGGACAGTGAAGGCAGGCGGGTCCGAAGCTGGGATTCCTGCATGTACTGGCTTTTCACGCGTGAAACATCGGGGCACAACCCCCGGCCCTCGCAAAAGGAACGCTGGCGGCAGCGTTTTATGCACAAATTTAAATATTTCGTCGATAACTACGACGCCATCGCATGTGTCGGTTGCGGGCGCTGCGTCAGGTACTGTCCCGTCAATATCGACATACGAAAAATCGCCCAGGACATTGCGAAACTATAGTTTGTGGAGATCATGATGGAAAAAAATCCCTATGTGCCCATGCCGGTTAACGTTGATAAAATTATTACCGAGGTGACAACGAAGGACATCAAGACGTTCCGCTTTTCCTTCGTCAACAAAGAAGATGAAGAGCGTTTCTCCTATCTTCCCGGTCAGTTCGCCGAACTTTCCATATTCGGCAAAGGGGAGTCTCCCATTGGCATCGCATCGTCACCAACGGATAAAGGATACGTGGAGTTCACAGTACAGAAGGCGGGCGTGGTAACGTCGGAATTGCACAGCCTTGCAGAGGGGACCCTCATGGGTATACGAGGCCCCCTGGGAAACACCTGGCCGCTGGATTACCTGGAAGGCAAAAACGTTGTTGTCGTGGGCGGCGGTTTCGCCTTCACGACCCTGCGTTCACTCACCAACTACATGCTCTCCGAAGAAAACCGGCCCCGGTTCGGCAAAATCACCGTCGTTTACGGCGCGCGTGAACCCGGCCTTCTCCTGTATAAAGATGAGCTTGCCCTCTGGGAAAAACGGGATGATATCGACATGTACGTCACCGTCGACAAGGGCGACAAGGACTGGGAAGGACGGGAAGGATTCGTTCCCGCCGTGTGCAAGGAAGTCGCTCCCAGTTCAGAAAACGCCGTCGCCCTGATCTGCGGTCCACCCATCATGATCCGTTTCACGCTGCCGGAATTCTTCAACCTGGGATTCTCGAAGGAAAACATTTTCACCTCGCTGGAAATGCGCATGAAGTGCGGTATCGGCAAATGCGGCCGCTGCAACGTGGGTAGTAAGTATGTCTGCAAGGACGGACCTGTTTTTTCGCTTGCCGAACTGGATGAGCTGACCCCGGAATATTGATCGCCCACATCGGCGTTTGGCGGGCGGGCGAGTCACAACCCGCCCGTTTCCTGTTTCAGAAGCATAACACACCCCGTGACCGGTGTCGTTCTTGCCAGTTTTAACATTTATGGCAGGATTCGATCCGGGGCTTTGCATTCCAGCATTTTCACACAAGGAGAAAGAAAACGGTGTCATTGATACGCGAAAAAAAATACCTGTCCGCGAACGTCGTAAGGATGGTCGTCGAAGCTCCCGACATCGCGGCCACGCGGAAAGCCGGTCAGTTCGTGGTCATCATGACCGACGAGCGGGGTGAAAGAATCCCCCTCACCATCGTCGAGTCGGACGCCGCCGCGGGCACGGTGACCATCATATTCCAGATCGTGGGCAAGACGACCACCTGCCTGGCCGACATGAATCCCGGCGATGAACTCTACAGTGTACTGGGACCGCTCGGACGGCCGACTGAAATCGAAAAATTCGGCACAACCGTCTGCGTCGGCGGCGGTGTGGGAATCGGCGTGGCCTATCCCATCGCGAAGGCCCTCAGGGAAGCCGGAAACAGGGTCATCTCCATCATCGGCGCCCGGACGAAGGATATTCTTATCCTGGAAGA
>JAGYOR010000152.1 GCA_018399535.1 Deltaproteobacteria bacterium
GACGGCCCTCGCCTCTGCCCTCGGCGGCGGCCGGATCAGCATCTTCGGACAACGGGGCACGGTGCGCGACTACATCTACGTGGAAGATCTCGCCCGGGGCATCGTCAGTGTTCTCGAAAAGGGCTGCCCCGGCCGTACCTATAACATCGGATCGGGCACAGGTCGTTCCAACATGGACGTGATCGAAGCAATCGGCCGTGTTATGAATGGATCGAACAGCTCGATTGACGTCAAACACCTGCCGGAACGGCCTTTCGACGTAAAGGCCAATGTTCTCGATGCCACGGCGCTTCGGAAAGACACCGGCTGGACACCCCGGGTTGATTTCGATGACGGCCTGGCCCGCACGCTCGCATGGATGAAGGAATACCGTGGCTGACATGGATGCCGAGAATCCGCACGTAAAAGCCGACGCGCCTCTCGTCACCGTATCCATACCGGTATATAACGCGGGTGGATATCTCAGGCTCGCCGTTCTTTCAATCGTGAAGCAAACCTTCACCGATTGGGAACTGCTGATTATCGATGACGGATCGACGGACAACGCGCTCGAATCGATTACTGACATTCAGGATGAACGGATCCGCGTCATCAGGAACGATAAAAACAGGGGACTTGCCGCCAGGCTCAATGAATCGGTGGATCTGGCGCGCGGCCGCTATTTCGCGCGCATGGACCAGGACGATGTATCGTACCCGGAGCGGTTCGACCGCCAGGTACAGGCACTGGGAAACGATCCCCGGCTTGATCTGGTGTCCGTCCGGGCGGTGGTCATTGACGATCATAACCGGCTTACCGGCATGCTGCCCTGCCCGTCGTCGGACGACGCGATATCCGCGAAGCCGTGGCGCGGATTTTATCTCGTTCACCCTGCGTGGATGGGTCGCGTCGAATGGTTTCGAAAATACCGGTACCGGGAAGATATTTCGCAATTTTGCGAGGACCAGGAGCTTCTGCTCAGAAGTTACGAAGAAAGCCGTTTCAGTATTGTGCGTGAACCCCTCTTCGCGTACCGTCGACGGGAAAAGATCCGCTGGAGCCGGCAGCTTGCCATACGTCTGACAGTTTTTCGGGTTCAGTTGAATCATTTCCTGCGCAACGGGCAACCGGGGTTCGCCCTTATGGCCTTTCTCGCCTATACCGGGCGTTCCGTCCTGGATATATTGAAAATTTTTCCCGGAATATCCTATCCTGTCGAGGGTGTACGGGAGGACGGCATGCCAGACGAGTGGCTCCGGGTATTGCATATAGTTCAGGATGAACGTCATAATGAATCTTTATAGTCTCCATGCAATGATACAGGAGACACCGCTCGTAAAACCCTTACGTAAAGGCAAGAAATATGCGCGTTCTGCACGTTGTTAAAACGAGCGACGGCGCCCGCTGGGCGGCCTTACAGGCGGGCGTGTTGACGCGCGCCGGCATCGAAGTGCATGTCGCCGTGCCTTCAGCTGAGGGCGAAGCGATCCCTGTATGGAACCAGGCGGGCGCCGTGATTCACGTGCTCGATTGCAGCCTGCCGCTCCAGGCCCCCCTGCTCTTTTCCGAACGTGCCCGGAAAGCCCGGTCATTGATAGCCCGGGTTCAACCGGATATTATTCACAGTCATTTCGTGACGACAACAATGTTTCTCCGGCTCGCCCTGGGACGTAATCACCCAGTACCGAGATTGTTCCAGGTGCCCGGACCGCTTCACCTTGAACATGCCCTGTATCGGCGGGTGGAAACGGCAACGGCCGGTGGATCTGATTATTGGATAGCATCGAGCAGGTATACCCGGCACTTATACCTGGCGCACCACGTGCCGGCCGAGCGGATCTTTCTCTCGTATTACGGGTTCCGGGTGGACAGGAAAAACAGTGAACATGCTGGTATCAGGGCGCGCCTGGCGCTCGATGGCCGGGTCGTCGGCAACATTAATTACATGTATCCCCCCAAATATTATCTCGGACAGATAAAAGGCCTCAAGCGACACGAAGATGTGATCGAAGCGCTGGGAATCGCCTGTCGCCGGAGAGAAGACGTGGTGGGTGTCCTTGTCGGCGGACAGTGGGGCAAAGGCCGGCGATACGAGGAACGGTTGCGCCGCCAGGCGGCCCGCGTCGCGGGCCCGCGCATAGTATTCGCGGGAAAAGTCCCTCATGAAAACGCCGCCGACCTGTGGCAAGGCTTTGATCTTGCCGTGCATGTCCCTGTTTCCGAGAATTGCGGCGGAGTGATAGAACCGCTTCTCGCCGGGGTGCCGACTATCGCGAGCTCGGTCGGCGGCCTGCCCGAAGTCGTCCTCGACGGCGTGACAGGATGGCTCGTTCCGCCTGCCAGCCCGGCGAAACTGGGCGACGCGATCATATACGCCCTGGACAACGAAGATGAAGCGCGGCGCATGGCCCTTCGAGGGCAAAGGCTTGTAAAGAGCATGTTTGATGTCAACCGCACGGGAGCAGAGATTGCGGCCATATACGAAACAATCACACAGAGATCGTCCGCCCGGCCGGCAATGTTTGACCCCGAAGCTTTTGCCGCGAACCTGTAACGATATGAATATAAAACGATTATTCGACTTTTTTCTGTCAATCCCGGCACTGGCAGCCTGCTCCCCGCTCCTGCTCTGTGTCGCGCTGATCATTTACGTCTCCATGGGACGACCTGTTCTGTTCCGCCAGGAACGCCCGGGACTTCACGGCAGAATATTCACTCTCTACAAATTCAGAACGATGACGGAGCCGCCGGGCGGTGACCGGGATGTCAGCACGGACGTTACGCGCCTTACGTCCGCGGGGAAAACACTGCGGTCTCTGAGTCTCGATGAGCTGCCCGAATTGTTCAATGTGCTGAAAGGCGACATGAGTCTCGTCGGCCCGCGCCCTCTTTTGACGCAGTACCTGGATCGCTACACCCCGGAGCAGGCCCGCCGGCACGAGGTAAAACCGGGCATTACCGGATGGGCCCAGGTAAACGGTCGCAATGCCATTACCTGGGAGGAGAAATTCAAGCTGGATGTGTGGTACGTTGACAACCGGTCTTTCGGACTGGATTTGAAAATACTGTGGATGACGCTGGCAAAGATCCTGAAACGAGAGGGTATAAGCCAGCCGGGGCAGGCGACGATGGAGGAATTCATGGGAAGCGGCGGATCGCGCCGGGAAGGCTGATCTTCTGCCGGTCATAGTTGACCAGGAGGGTGCCCGATGAAAGAACGTTTCGAAAACTGGACCTATCCGGACGTGGAAGAGGGGAAACCGACCAGGTACAACTGGATGGTTCAGCACGTGGACAATTTTCACCTGGGTTTCAAGACGGACATCGGCGCTTTCACGTATATCAATGCGAAAAACGTCGTCACTATTGAAGATTATGTCCAGATCGGATCACACTGCGCGATTTATTCACTGTCGACGATCGACGGGAAAGCCGGGCCCGTGACCCTGAAAAAGGGATGCCGGCTGGGAAGCCACAGCGTCGTGATGCCCGGTGTGACTATCGGAGAAAACGCCCTGGTCGGGGCGCACAGTTTCGTCACCGTCGACATTCCGGACAACGCCGTCGCGTTCGGCGTTCCGGCGAAGGTTTCGAGGATACGCCAGCCATGAAAACAACGATAAATCTTTTCAGGCAATGGCTGAAATCCGATTATACCCGGCGTGGTTTGATCATCCGTCTTGTAGTTGACCTGTTTTTGGTCAATCTGGGATTATTCCTCGGCATGCTGGCGACGGTGGGGCTTTGGGCGGTCCCGTGGCCGGACACATTCGGGTCCCTGTTCCGCGAACTGTTCCTGAATGTCTGGTCGGCCAATGCTCCGATGCTGACGGCCTGCTGCCTGTTCGCCTTTATAGTGAACGGCCTGTATCGAGGCACGGCATTCAGGAACATGACCTACACGGGCCGGATGATCGGCACGGTCAGGGCCGTCTCGACTGCTTTTCTGTTGTTTATCGTGTGGGTATTCATGACGAAGACTTACATGCCCCGCAGTACACTGATGGTGGGCTGGT
>JAGYOR010000153.1 GCA_018399535.1 Deltaproteobacteria bacterium
GTAATCCCGCCATGTTCAATTCCCGGCAATGAGATTGCGGACGACGTTATCCCCGGCCGGCATTCGGAGTTTCCATACACTTTCAGAAATAAAAGCAGGCAAGTTTTCTTGTGTTTGTTCCCACTGCTTTCAGGCCTTGTTTCCGCCCAAAAACTGGATAAGAGCGGTGTTGAACACTTCGGACTGCTCCATGTTCACGAAATGAGCGGCGTCGGTTATCACCTTCAGTGACGATGTGGCAATCCGTTTATGCATAAATTCCGACAAGGAAACAGGCGTTCCCTGGTCTTCGGCGCCGACCACGATCAGTGTCGGAACGGAAATCCCGCGGATGGCCTCCCGCAGGTCCATGATGCGGATCGCCTCGACGCAGCCGCTGTATCCTTCTACGGACGTATTGACAATGCTTTTCCGTACCTCCGCGACGTCCTCCGCGAGTAGCTTCCGTCCGGCTTCCGTGAACCACCGGTCAAGCGTGCCTTCGGCAAGGATTTCCATTCCATTCCCTCGCGCCGCCCCCACCCGCTCTTCCCATTCGCTGTCGGGCAACGACATGTAGGAGCCTGTGGCACAAAGCGTCAGGGAGATCAAACGGTCTCCGTGAAACGCCCCGAGCGTCTGACCGACCATACCTCCCAGGGAAAGACCGCAGAAGTGCACTTTCTCAAGTTCCAGGTGATCCATCAGGGCCAGCGCGTCACCGGTCAACAGTTCAAGTGAATAAGGTCCGGCCGGCGCCGCGGATTGACCGTGACCACGGTTGTCATAACGCAGCACGCGATATCCCGCGTCGACAAGGGCGGGCGCCTGGTACTTCCACATGTTCAGATCGGAAGCCAGCGAGTTTGAAAGCACCACCGTTTCTCCATACTCGGGACCGTCCAGTTGATAGTTCAGCGTGGTTCCGTTTATTTCCGCCTGCATCATGGCTGCCTCCCTTCCCTGAATATGTTCGGTGTTTATGGCCTGCCGTCTCTGTGTAATTTTTATTTCCGCCGTTCTCGGCCGGGCGGGTTTCTCCTTCGAGCGCCGGAGTCCGGGGAATCGGGAAAAACTTGATTCCGGCCCTGATTCGCTGCCGCCCTTCGACAGGCTCAGGGCGAACGGAGCGGGGACTACCGGCCTGTGGGCCCCAAGGTTCGCTCCCGCCCTTCGACAGGCTCAGGGCGAACGGAGCAGGGGCTACACCCGGTCACGACTTATTGTTGTGTATATCCTCTTCCTCCTCATCCAGCAATTCCCTGACGGCCGGCAGTACGTAGATGTCGCTCAAATCGAAGTGCCGCAACGCCTCCTTCATTACCATGATTTTCTCTTCCGTCGTGGCCCCCGGATCGATGAAGAGCACCTGTTTCCCCCCGATGCGGCAGAGGCCGCCCTTCCCTGTCGTTTCCTCGGTATTCACGCTCTCGCGGCGCACCGCGAGGCCGAGTTTTGAAGCAAGACCCTCGAGATGCTTTACGAGAAACTCATCGTGGACCACTGGTTCACTCCCGTAAACCGCATGCCGCGGATTTCGATATTGACCGCGTACTGATATCGATATGGCGCAGTCAAGATCCCGTCTCGAATCATTTCAGCTTTTCAAGCATTTCCGCCATCATTCGGTGCACCAGGTTAATCGCCTTGAGAGGACGGATCATGACCTTGAAGTCGATGATGCGTCCGTCCGGTCCCCAGGCAATCATGTCGACACCGTTGATGGAGATGCCGTCGATAACCGTATAAAACTCCAGGACCGCGTTGTTTCCATCGATGACTTCTCGCAGGTAGGTGAATGTGTCATTGTTGAGGACATTCAGGGCCGCCTTCAGGTAGAGCAGTGTTATGGGCTTTCCTTCCTGTGGCGTATGCACGACCGGTGAGTGGAAAACCACCTCGTCGGCGAGAATTTCATCGAGACCTTGTTCGTCTTTTTCATTAACGATTTTGTGCCAGGTTTCAATCGTGTTTCCGGTCATGCGTTCACCTCGCTATCCTTTCAAACCTTAATAATCACGTTTATCATTGATGGTTTGCTCGCGGTTAATCACCCTGACCATGGCCCGTGCGAATTTTTCCATCTCATAAAAGACGGGCAGACCGGCCCCTGTCAAAGCGGTGTGCATCCCCAGGAATTCCTTTATTCCGGCCAGGTCCGTGGGAGGATGCAGTATAACGAATACGGGTTTTTGACACTCCCTGCCGGCGCCGGACAGGGCTTCGGCGAAGGATTTCTGCAGATCTCCTGAACTGAACAGGCCCAGCCCCCACTGTGTGATGGGATGAAATCCCATGTGGTAAACCAGCATGTGTACCTCGGGGTTGTCTCCCATGATGGTCAGGGTCTTTTGAATCGCCTCGGGAGAACCCAGGGTGGACGCGTCCAGTGGATTGGCGAAAATACTGCCGTCCAGGGGCAAAACCGCCTGCAGGGCCTTCCGCTGCCGTTCTGTCGGCGCGGGAAGATGAAGGCCCTCCTTTTCCATCACGTCCCCGGCATACACGCTGGGACCGCCGCCCCCACCGACCAGTACCACGCCTTTTCCGGCCGGCGGTGTTTTGACGAAATAAAAGGCGGTCAACACATCGATCATTTCTTCAAGGCTGTCCGCTTGAACGGCATTTGCCTGCCGGCACACCGCGCGGAATACATCCACCGAAGAGGTCATGCTTGCCGTGTGGCCGAATGTCGCCCTCCTGCCGGCTTCGGATCGTCCTCCCTTGTAAATCACGAGAGGTTTCCGGGATGCAGCATTCTGCAAGGCGGCCTTGAAAGCCTCGCCGTTCCTGGTCCCCTCGATGTAGATGGCGATGATGTCGGTTTCCGGGTCAGTTGAGAAATAATCCAGAAGTTCTATCTCGTTGATATCCAGTCCGTTCCCGTAGCTTATCACTTTGCTGAACCGCAATCCCCGACCGTCTCCGTATTTCACCATGTTCTGGGCGTGTCCGCCGCTCTGTGATATGAAGGCGATGTTCCCCGGCTCATGGGAAACCCCGAACATCGTGGCCTGCCTGCTTTCCGGAACGTGCAGCCCCACGCAGTTGGGGCCGATGATCCTGAAACCGGCCGATTCCGCTATCGCCAGCATGCTCTGTTCAAGGTCCGAGCGGTCCGCCCGGCCGCTTTCACTGAACCCCGCGGTAAAAAAATGCACCGAGTTCACGCCCTTGTCCGCGCATTCTCTCAGAAGATCAAGAGCGCCCGCCGCGGGAATGCTCACCACCACATGATCAACCTTTCCGGGAATGCTTTTCAGGTCCGGATAACAGGGGAGACCGAAGACTTCCTTGTATCTCGGGTTCACCGGGTACACCTTTTCGCACCCGGCTTCCAGGGTTCCAATCATCACGCTTTCGACAAAACCCAGTTTGCCGCTTCCAGATACGCCCACAATAGCAACGCTTTCAGGATTGAACATCTCGTCCAGAGTCGCTTTTTTCTTCATGAACCTTCTCCCGTTTCTCTGTCATTCCTTTCATATGCGGCGATCAACCGGTATGAAGTTAAAACACCATAGGATATAAGCGTGTTTTTTACCAGACAGTAAATACATTCCTGTTAATTAAATATTTTGCACTAAAGAGAAGACTTGATTAGTATAGAGATGTTATGGATGCTAAGATAATTATTCTGCTCTGCATCGGCATTATGGCGGTTCTTGTGCTCGTCTCGAGACTCAGGGGCGGGCGCTACGGAAGGCTTCGTCCGGGCTCCGGACCTTTGGAGTCCGATGCCGCGGCACGCGTCGATCCGGGGAAAAATTATTACACCAGCGGTTCTGAGGACTATCCCAATGCGCTGATGGGACTCGACAAGGAATGGTTCCTGGAATCGGATTCATGGAGAAAAAGAAATCTGACGGATTCCGAAATACAAGAACTTCTATCAGATATGCGGCATCGTGGAATGGAACACACATGCTTTTTTTCCAGTGGTTTGACATTCTCGACAATCGGAGATGGAAAATCGGCGACTGGTACGGCGTTCAGGGCACGCACATCACGAT
>JAGYOR010000154.1 GCA_018399535.1 Deltaproteobacteria bacterium
GGCACTATAGCCGGCGGAGGCCGGCTATAGAAAGTACTTGATAACACTGGATGCACCGCATAGCGGCATTAAAACCGGATCGGGCCTGCCCCGGACCTGCTGATCCGGGGTCCGGCATGACAACAGTAAAGTAGAGAGGGTTTTTCAAAGGTCTCGCTTATTCCTCCGGGTGAATCCGGGGTACTTCAATTTATCAATACATTCAAATACAGTAGCTCTTGTACTCTTGAACGTATTCTCATCAACGATCGCCCCCGTCCTACTTCACTTCCACACATCGTTGAAGGACAGGAGGCAGGCGCGGCCGTCGTTTTCTATGCCCCTTGTCATGTCCCGACGTCACTTCTGCAGACGCGGGACGTTTCCAGTCATTTTCTTGCCTCTCATCATACACAACAATATCGTCTTCATTATAAACCATTTAAGGGAACTTTCCGAAAAGAAATCTGCCCTTCATGCTGATGATCACCTGTCCGCCCTGTGCCCTGTAGTCCGCACATTAGAACGGTAAAAGAGCAACCCAATTGCTGCGAGAGCCGCGAACGATGATCCAGCAATAAATGTAGCTGAGGCGCCGAACATGCTCCACAATGACCCTGCAATAACGCTTGCCAGCAATAGCGCTACGCCACTAACCAGATTGAAAATACCGAAGGCCGTACCGCGCAGATCAGCAGGCGCAGTATCGGCAACAAGTTTCGAGAGCAAACCCTGGGTCAATGCCATGTGCAGGCCCCAGAAAGCCGAGCCGAGCAATGCGATCCCAGGCGACGAAGCTATTGCCAACACGATATCAGCAACGACGAGTATTCCAAGTCCCATCAATAGAAGCGTTCGCGCGGAAATTCGATCAGCCGCCGCGCCTGCTGGATACGCAAACAGGGAATAGACAACATTCATCACAATCATGATTACGGGCACGTAGCCGATAGCCAGCCCGACGTCCTGGGCACGCAGAATCAGAAACGCCTCACTAAAACGAGCGAGAGTAAATACTGCTCCGAGCGCAACGACAAGCCAGTAACGCGGCCGCAAGCGTCTGGCATTATTCAACGTCAGGAGATTCCGGTGAGCGGCGGCACGGTTCAAGGATTCGGGTTCGCGTACTCCAACGATCAGCAGAAATACCGCGATGAACGCTGGTAGCACCGCTACCCACAGCACCGCTTTGATGTCGTTCGCGAGCCAAATCATGAAAGCGACCGCGAGCAGCGGACCGACAAACGCTCCTGCCGAATCAAGCGCCTGGCGCAAACCATAGGCCGCACCCCAAAGCTGCGACGGTGCAATCTCGGCGACGAGAGCGTCACGTGGCGCACCGCGAATACCCTTACCGATGCGATCGACAAATCGTGCTCCGAACACCCACCCAATCGATGTGGCAAGTGGAAACATCGGCTTGGTTATGGCAGCCAGTCCGTATCCAACCACGGCCAGAAACTTTCGTTTCTGGAAGTAGTCGCTGATCACTCCCGAAAACACCTTGGTGATCGCAGCTGCTGCCTCGGCAAAACCTTCAATAATTCCAATGGTGACCATGGATGCGCCGAGCGTCGTAGCCATGAATATTGGCAAGAGGCTGTGAACAAGCTCAGATGAGGTGTCCATGAACATCGAGACAAATCCAAGCGCCCAAATGCCTTTTGGCAATTTGCGATAAAAGCCCTTGGTGGAACTTATCGGTTCAGGATTACCCGGATGCAATGAGGTCATGAGTACCATTTCCTATGCTGTCCAACAGTGTATGGGCGGGTCCGCATAAGACCTCTGCTTATAGCCCGTCGATCGGACGGCGAACACCGGATGGACCGCGTTTCAGAATATGAGTATAGATCAATGAGGATGTGCGATTATTTGTCAGACTGCTTACGACAACCATTACCGTTAAATGGCTTTCTGAAAAATCTGGGGGAACGCGCACGCTCATGGTGCATTCTCCAATCTTGGGGAATGTCGAACACATGATTGAAAAGCGTGAACCAGGTACACCGTACACAATGGGCTAAACCTGCAATCCCTTTATACTTCCTTTATACTTCGTGAGCAAGAATGCGGTTTGAAAGGGTGTGTGCCTGTGACAGTCTGCTTTATTGACGTCAGGAAGGTTTCAATAAAAAGATCATGATTGTGCCTCTTCGACCGTCCTGATGGCCGCAGACCTTGACTTCATCTACAAGTTAACAGGCGGTACGACTGTCGGCATACAGATTAACAAAGGAAATGGTTAACGTGGCTGCGGCTAAGCGGCGGGATTATTAGCGAGCATGCTCGCGTGGGCGACCGTCCCCTCCAGCCGCTTGACGGCCAGGCAAGAATTACGTGTTATGTCCCCCGAATTCCACGCTCCATCGCTTCCTGCGGGGTTACCCCCGCGTCGATATATGCCTGCCACATGCTGTTGCCATACTCGCGCATCGTCTCGAGATCAACGATAGGCTGCGTGATCCGTTTCATGGTCTCGTCCGACACCGTGAAGGTTTTTACAAGCTCCGCGCCGGCCTGTTTGACCGCGTCACAAATATCGGCGCGGACCTGTTCAAACCCTGGCTGGGTCATCGTCTCGGCGGCAGGCCGGTAGATTTCCCCTATGAGTGCTTTGCCGTAGATGTATCGCAGGTGTGAAGACATCAGGTCGAATATGGAGGACTCGGGAAAACCGGCAACGGAAAGGGAGACAATGAGCGGATGACGCCCGCGAAGTGGGTGTGCGGCCTTGCCTTTGTGCTCGATGATAAACGGTTCAACAGCCGGCAGTGTTCGTTCGATAAACGTCTTGAGCTGAGCGTTGACGCCGAAGTGGTAGAGCGGCGTGGCATAGACCGCAAGGTCGGATTCCAGGAATTTCGGGAACAGTTCTGTGCTCATGTCGTCCTTATGGACACAGATCCCCGGCGTCTTTGTCCAGCATGTGTAGCAGCCGATACAGTACCTGATCTTGCGGGAACGGAGGTTGATGACCTCCACATCGGCATGCGCCGAACGCATACCTTCGACCAGCGAATTGAGCAGAAGCTCTGTTTTGCTCTGATCCTTCCCCCGCGGACTTGCATTGAGCGCAATTACTTTCATGCGTCTCTCCTTTTCTATTGTTCCCTTGAGCACAGGGTGCAAAAAATCACGAACGCTCCGGCATCATCGACACGTTGCACCGTATGCAATGTGTCAGTTGGAACATATGAAGACGGAAAACAACTGTCAAGCGGAAAGAATCAACGGAATACCCCCATATCAGAGATTAGATAGTGACCGTGTCATTTCGGTACCGTCATACAAACAGATGTACTGCCATAGCCCTCTGATAATTATTTGATACCGCGACAGGGGAAGCCGTTTGCAGGTTGACGGAATCAGGATAAACCGTTAAAAATACGCGGAGACATGGCCAGTGGTCCTGCTGACATGCGATTTTGACAGAGACAGGCATTCCATCGACAGATAAACATCAGCTGATTCCTCAGAGGGTAGCATGCGTGAAGCATTCATAGCCCCCGTATCTCGCCACAGAGAGCGGGGCTTTGTGTGTGTGGCGGCTATGAGACAGAACGTGGAATTGATCTGCATTGGCGCCTTGAACCGGATGGCATGGAGTCGGGAAACAGGGCAGACGAGTAAAAGGAGAAGAATCGGGGAAGGGGAGAGCTGATGAAGGAATGCTGGCAGTATGGCGGATAGTTGACTACGATGCTTCCTTCCGCCAGTGTCCTGTGCTGTATTAATATTTTGAAGAACGTCCCCCTTGTTGGCCCGTATCGATTGTAACGAGAAGATTATGAATAACAACCGACACAACGCACGCATTGACAGTGTAACAGAGGTTCATGACGCGGCGGATTGGAATAAAATCGGCATCAACGCAGACGATGCAGGCAATTACACATTCGCTGTCGAAGCATTCACGAAAGCTATAGAATTGAACCCACGCGATGCGTATACCTATTTTTGC
>JAGYOR010000155.1 GCA_018399535.1 Deltaproteobacteria bacterium
TTTATCACTGTTTTCCATGGCGGCCATCGCGTTAGACAGAAGATTCATAAGCACCTGTTCGATTTTCTTCCGGTCCATGAGTACGGGGGGAAGTGATGAATCGTAGCGAACGTCTGTTTCGACATTTTCGATCTTCATCTGCACGGCGTACATCTTCAAAATCCGGGCGGTAACATCGCTGATATCCTCGGCCGCCATCTCGTCGCGGGACGTTTTTGAAAACTGTTTGAGATTCTCTGCGATTTCGACAATACGCCGCACCTGTTCCACGCAGACGTCTATTTCATCGCTCACCGGGGAAGGCAGCTCCTTCATACTCTTGATAAGCTGCAGTTCAAGCGAAATGATACCGACGGGATTCAGTATTTCGTGGGCCACGCCGGCCGATATCCGGCTCAGGGAAGTAAGCTTCTCCGCCTGCTGTACCCGGGCTTCCAGGTTCCGCCGTTCCGTTTCATCGCGTATCAATTCTATGGCGCCGATTGGAATTCCTTTCGTGTCCCGCAGGACCGACGCGGTAGCGGATAAATGAACGGTCCCCGAAGGCAATTCATCAGTGCTGGCCTCTCCATAGAGAATGTCGCCTCTCCTTTGAATCGCCGAATAAAACGTTTTATCTTCCAGTTCTGAATGGAGCGCCGCGTCTGCAAGCATGGGCGCTCGACTGCCAAAAAAAGGAACCGCGTAGTCGTAGTCGCCCCTGCCGGTCATATATTCGGCCCGGACTCCCGTCATGATCTCCATCGCCCGGTTCCAGGCGATCACCCGACCGTCCCGGTCCACGACCAGGACCGCGTCGGGCAGAAATTCGATAATGCCCTCGAGTTCCCCCCGAGATTCCCGAAGTTCCTCGAGGGCGGCTTCCCGTTCCAGCTCCGCACGCCTCCGCCGGGTCGTATCGAGATAAATGACCTGGTAGTGTTCGCGGCCGTTCCAGAGAATATTTTTTCTCCAGACCCTGAAGTAGCGTGGCGTCCCGTCCCGAGCCGAGATTTCAATCTCATATTCGCCCGGTGCGCCGCCACCCGAATGCCGTTCTGCCATCCGTGTCCGGTATTCGTTCAGACTCTTTTCAGTATACCGGCTTATGATCAACGCGGTGTCCACGTCCGCGGCACTTTCACACTCAAACATTTCCAGGAGCGACCGGTTTACGTAGATCGTTTCTTCTTCCGGCGATACCACCCGCACACCGAAGGGCGAATCATCCAGGGATCGGCGGAAATTCTCCTCGCTTTCCCGCAGGGCCTCCAGCATTCGAAGCCGTTCCGCTTCGAGCCGTTTTCGCTCGGTGACATCACGGACAACGCCTCTGAAACCGGCGGGGGCACCCTCGGCGTTCCGTATGAGGGAAATGGACGTATCGACGGGCAGAATTCTTCCATCACGGGTTACCAGGTCCCAGTCGGACCCCATGACCGGCTTTCCTGTTCTGTACACGCGGCCGAACGTTTCCATGACTTTATTCCAGTCGCGCTCCACCACGTACCGCCTGAAATTCATGCCCCGCAGTTCCTCATCGGAATAGCCCAGGTCCATCTTGACGGTGAGATTGAAAAACGTGAGATTCCCCTCCAGGTCCAGCTCGTAATAGGATTCCGGGATTGAATCGAGTATCGTGCGGTATCGCTCTTCGCTCTGTCGCAGCGCTTCAAGCGCTTCTTCCCTCTGTTCCTCCGCCTTCCCGCGGTCCGAATCCGTTTTACTTTCCTTCAGGGCACGCTGAATCTCGGGGACCAGCCGGGACAGGCGCTCTTTCATTATATAGTCCGTGGCTCCTCTTTTCAGTGCCTCCACGGCTTTTCCCTCGCCCATGGCTCCGGACACGAAAATAAACGGGATGTAAGGATATTTTCCCCTGGCCGCCTCGAGCGCCGTCAGGCCGTCGTACGACGGAAGACGGCAGTCCGACAGAATGACATCGTACCCGCCCCGCTCAAGAGCGTTCAGAAAGTCATCCTCGTCTGCGACGCGATCGATCTTCGCGTCCAGGCCGCCGGAACGGATTTCTCTGGCCACACGTTCCGCGTCGTCGGCATCGTCTTCCAAGTGTAAAATCATCACGGACGGTTGCATATCTTCCCTCCCACGTTGCTGCATTACTCCATCGAACCCGTTCATGTCAACTCGATGAAGCGAATCGGCGGTTACCGGTTGAACGGCGCTCATCCCAGCGGACACAACCTTTTGCCTTGACAGCTTTTTCGGCCGGTGATAGTTTCCGCAGGCGTTTCGCAGACCCGTGTTTGCAGGTAAAGGAGAATAATGTGACTTTCCAGGAACTCATCGCGGCCCTCAACACCTACTGGTCCGCTCAAGGCTGCATCATTCAGCAGCCCTACGACATTGAAGTGGGAGCGGGAACCTTCAATCCCGCCACGTTTCTCAGGTCCCTGGGACCGGAACCCTGGAATGTCGCCTACGTGGAACCCTCCCGCCGGCCGACCGACGGACGGTACGGAGAAAACCCGAACCGGCTTCAACACTACTACCAGTACCAGGTGATCATGAAACCGTCGCCTCTTGCCATTCAGGACATTTACCTGGATTCACTCAAGAGTTTCGGTATTGATCCCCTGGATCACGATATTCGTTTTGTTGAAGACGACTGGGAATCGCCCACGCTGGGCGCCTGGGGACTGGGGTGGGAAGTGTGGCTCGACGGTATGGAAATCACCCAGTTCACGTATTTTCAGCAGGTAGGCGGCATCGACCTGAGCCCGGTATGCGTGGAAATCACATACGGCATCGAGCGAATCGCCATGTATCTCCAGGACGTGGACAACGTCTACAATCTTCAGTGGGGACACGGCATCACCTACGGCGACGTGCATCACCGCGGCGAGGTGGAATTTTCCACCTACAACTTTGAATGCGCCGACACGGATATGCTGAGAAAGCTCTTCGACATGTACGAGGCCGAGTCGATCAGCACGATCGCCCGGGAATTGGTGCTCCCCGCCTATGACTACTGCCTCAAGTGTTCCCACGTGTTTAACATTCTTGACGCCAGGGGCGCCATCAGCGTCACCGAAAGAACGGGCTACATCGGGCGCGTCCGCAACCTGGCGCGCCTGGCGGCCGAGGCCTACGTGAAACAGCGAAGCGACTTGGGACATCCCCTGAAAGGACGCCGGGAGATTCCCTGAAAACTTCAGGCCGCGCCCGGAACCCCGGCACGCAACCTGTTTATCAAAAACGATACAAGGACGATCCATGGGCAAAGAACTGCTGCTTGAAATAGGGACCGAGGAAATTCCGGCGGCCTTTCTGCCGAAAACAATCCGCCATATAGAAGAAGTATTGCCGCGGGAACTCTCGCGACTCCACCTTTTTCACGGCGCCGTAAAGGTCATGGCAACGCCGCGCCGCATTTTCGCGGCCGTGAGCGACATGGCCGAACGCCAGGAAGACCGGGTGGAAGAAAAACTTGGACCGGCCGTCCGGGTTGCTTTCGACGAGTCGGGAAACCCGACGAAGGCCGCCGCGGGTTTTGCCCGGGGGCAGGGCCTGGACGTTGCACAACTCGAACGGGTCGTCACCGACAAGGGCGAATACCTGGCGGCCCGCAGGAACATCGCCGGCGAGGCAACCGCCTCCATCCTGGCGTCCTTTCTGCCCGGCTTCATCCTGTCCATTCCTTTTCAGAAATCCATGCGCTGGATGGACCTGGATATACGGTTCGCCCGCCCCATTCACTGGATAATGGCCGTTTTCGGCGGAGAACCCGTTTCTTTCCGCATCGGCAACATCGAAAGCGGCACGTCAAGCAGGGGACACCGCTTCATGAGTCCCGGCGAGTTCGAGGCGGCATCGCTGGAGGAGTACCTGCGTGAAACCAGGGAGCGCTTCGTCATCGTGGACCCGGAGGAGCGCAGGCTCATTATCCATCGGGAAGCGGC
>JAGYOR010000156.1 GCA_018399535.1 Deltaproteobacteria bacterium
CAGCAGTAATTGATCCACTTGCGCCGTATCCAGCAAATCTACCCGATGCCAGTGCAGAAACGCCTGCCGTTCCTCCGGCACAACCCCGTCAGCAGCGTGTACCTCGAAGCCGTTGTCCAGTAACACGGGAAGTGCGTGCCGACCGATAAACCCTGCTGCACCTGTCACCAAAACGCGCTTTGTATTGTTGTTGCTCGTCATCGTCATCCGGCAATAGATCAGCTCTTACGGGATCATATGAACCCATGGAAAGGATACGACGAACTTTCCTCCCCACGTGCGAATGTAATCCAGTTGAGCCATGATCTCCTCTTTGATGTTCCAGGGCAGGATCAGGAGGTAATCCGGGCGTAGCTGCCGGATCTCGTCTTCTCCGGCCACCCTGATGTGACTCCCCGGAAGAAATTTACCCTGTTTTGAGGGGGCCGCATCGCAGACATACGGTATGAGATCTGGCTTTATCCCGGCATAATTCAGAAGCGTGTTGCCCTTCGCCGCCGCGCCGTATGCCGCAACCTTTCTGCCCAGGCGTTTCTGCTCGATAAGAAACAGAAGCAAATCATCCTTTATATGCTCCGCCCTCCGTTGAAAAGCCCGCCATGTCTCAGGTTTCCTAAGACCCTGCCGTTCTTCTTCTGCGATGACTGCCGAAACCGCTTCCGTGGCCGGTCGGGGATCTTCCGTGTGGCAGCCGTAAACACGAAGACTGCCTCCGTGGGTGGGCAGTTCTTCGACATCATAAACCCTCAGCCCCGCCGCCGTAAAAATACGATTCACCGTAAAAAGCGAAAGGTACGAGTAATGCTCGTGGTAAATCGTATCGAACTGAGTCCGTTCGACGAGGCGCATCAAGTGGGGGAATTCCAGCGTGACAGTCCCGCCGTCATTGAGAACGGCCTTCAAGCCGCCGGTGAAATCGTTGATATCCGGTACATGGGCATAGACGTTGTTGCCGACGACAAGATCGGCCCGCCTGCCCTGCCGGGCAAGTTCTTTCCCCAGCGCGGTTCCGAAAAATTTCCGCATCACGGGGATGCCCAGCTTTTCGGCGGTGCCGGCGGTTCCCGCCGTGGGTTCAATGCCGAGGCATGGAATACCGGCTGCAACGAAATTTTTGAGCAGGTACCCATCGTTGGAGGCTATTTCAATAACGAAACTCTGTGCGTCAAGATTCAGACGTTTCCTGATCATGTCGCTGTAGCGGGCCGCGTGATCGAGCCAGCTTGTCGACGTGGAAGAAAAATAAGCGTAGTCGTCACGGAAAAGCTCATCGGCCCGTGCGTAATCCTCGGTCTGAACCAGGCCGCAGTTTTCACAGGCAAAAACTTTCAGCGGGAAATAGAGCTCCGGTTTCCGCAGGTCCTCTTTGTCCAGGTAAGCGTTCGACGGCGGCGCGAATCCCAGATCGATGAACACCTGCTGCAAGAGGGCCTCGCAGTGACGACACTTCATGGTGAAATTCCCTGAAAGTCGGGTTTAATAAAGGGGTGGGATTTGTCCCGATCGGATAGTTCGGCAATCGAAAGAGGCCATTCGATGCCTATAAGCGGGTCGTTCACGTGGAGACCGTCCTCCGAGCCGGGTTCAAAAGACGCCGTGTGAAGGTAGAGTAATTCGCAGTCGTCGGTCAGCGCCTGGAACCCGTGGGCGAATCCTTCAGGAATAGACAGGCTTCTCAGATTATCCGCGGTGAGTATTTCTCCGTGCCATCGAAGAAACGACGGAGATCCTCGCCTGATATCAACGGCAACGTCGAAGATTGTCCCGTGAAGACAGGTTATTATCTTCCATTCGGCATTGGGCGGATGCTGGAAATGCAATCCCCGCGCCGTTCCTTTTTTTCTGGTGAGCGTGTGATTGATCTGGACGACTGGCTTGCCAAGACCCGCCCGGCTGAACTCATCCGCGCAATACAGGCGGCTCAGAAAACCGCGTTCGTCGGAGACCGCCGTTCTCCGGATAACCGTCAGGCCGCGAAGGGGTGTTTCCTTGATGGTAAAGCGTTCATCCATCGCGTGATTCTCACCGGATCATTTCATCATGTTCATATTCAGCAATCTGCCGAAGAGAAACATGTCGCATATTTTCTTCCCGCCGCCACGCTTCGTACCATTCGAGCGTCTTATCCAGCGCGGTTTCCAAGTTCCAGCACGGCTTCCATCCGAGTCGGGTCAGCGCCTTAGTGCTGTCCAGTTTAAGGTAAAAGGTCTCGTGCGGGTAGAAGGCCGGATCCTGTTCCCATTTGAAATCAACAATGTCGTTCGCCATGCGGTCGACTATCCATTGAACGGGCCGGGCTTCATCCGCGACCGGTCCGAAGTTCCAGGCTTCCGCGAAGGCCGAACCTTCTGTCGCAAGACGCTTTGCCAGGTTCAGGTATCCTGACAGGGGATTCAGAACGTGCTGCCAGGGGCGGACGGCTGAAGGATTACGGATAAGGATGTGTTCTCCCGATGCGAGTGCACGCACGCAATCGGGGATCAGGCGGTTTTTCCCCCAGTCGCCGCCCCCGATGACGTTGCCCGCGCGGACCGTCGCGAGCGAAGGACCTTCGGGATTGTCCGCGAAAAACGAACGGCGGTACGCGCCGGAAACAAGTTCAGCCGAAGCCTTGCTGGAAGAATAGGGATCATGACCGCCGAGAGGCTCGTTTTCCCGGTATCCCCACACCCATTCACGATTTTCATAACATTTGTCCGTGGTAACAACTATTACCGCCGTGACGCCGGTCGTCCGACGAACCGCCTCCAGCAGATTCACCGTGCCCATCACGTTCGTCGAATAGGTGGATACCGGGTCGGCGTAAGAGTCGAGAACTATTGCCTGGGCGGCCATGTGTATCACAATTTCGGGAGCGGCATCCCGAAGAGACTCTCCCAGCAATGCCGGATTCCGCACATCACCGGTAACGGAGTGTACCAGTTCATTGACTCCCGCAAGCCGGTACAGGTTTGGTTCGGTCGGCTGATCCAGGGAGTATCCGGTAATCCGGGCGCCGAGGTGATGCAGCCAGAGACAGAGCCACGATCCTTTGAAACCCGTGTGACCCGTCACAAACACCCGTTTGCCTTGAAAAAAATTATCGAACATAAAGGTTCACCAGACCTTCCAGCGGGCCGTGCCGGAATCCCAGATTCTGTTGAGATATTCCATGTCTCTCATTGTGTCCATGCACGCCCAGAAACCGGGGTGCTTGTACGCCATCAGTTCTCCCTGCCGGGCGATTTTCTCGAGGGGCCCGATTTCCAGGTCACAGGATTCGGAGGGCGTCAAGTAATCAAATACCGCTTTATTGAATACAAAAAAACCGCCGTTGATGAGCGCACCGCCTTCCCGGGGTTTCTCGCTGAATGAGAGCACGCGGTCGCCCTCTGCTTTCATCTCCCCGAAACGTGACGCTATATTGACGGCCGTGACGGTCGCCATTTTTCCGTGAGACCGGTGAAAAGCAAGCAGGGCGTTGATATCGACGTCGGCGATGCCGTCGCCGTAGGTCAACATGAAGGTTTCGTCGGGAATATACTGTTCCACCCGCTTCAGCCGTCCGCCCTTGAGGGTTTTCTCTCCCGTGTCGGCCAGGGTTATTTTCCATCCGGCTTCATCGTGTGAATGATGAATGGTTGTTTTCTCCGGCTGCCCCAGCTCGATGGTGACGTCATTATTCATCAGCTCGTAGTGGCAGAAATAATTTTTGATCATCTCGCCGCGGTATCCAAGAGCGAGGACAAACTCGTGGAAACCAAAATGCGCGTAATATTTCATGATGTGCCAGAGAATCGGACGCTCCCCGATATTAACCATCGGCTTCGGGCGAAATTCCGTTTCTTCCCGCAATCGCGTTCCGGCGCCTCCGCAGAGAATGACTACTTTTGTCTTTTTCGGCATGAGAT
>JAGYOR010000157.1 GCA_018399535.1 Deltaproteobacteria bacterium
GCTTCTGCAGGTAACGTCGCGGGCCAGTGTTTTTTGCATTGATTGACTCCGGTTATTTCTGCCGTTCGGTAAATAGTATATTACTAATCTAGCAATAATAATGCCACATCCCAATTATGCTGCAAGCTACCGATATATTTTAATATTTATATATTCGTGCTTTCTGCGTATCTTTCAAGATCGGGGAGATTGCGGCACAGGTGTGTTTGCCGTGCAACACCGCGTTTCCCGGCGACCTGGAATTGCGCCGTTTCCCCGAGCGGCCGCACCCGTGACAAATACCCCGCGGACCCGTCTGAAGAACCCGGTCCTTCTATGTGCGGGTTGTTCGGCGGCCGCACGTTTCAGAACAGCTGTTCCTGCCGGTCGTCCCGTTTCCAGGTTATGTCGAAATGATCGTATGCCTTTTTCGTGGCGACCCGTCCCCTGGCGGTCCGGTGCATGAACCCTTCCTGTATAAGAAAGGGTTCATAGACATCTTCAAGTGTATTTTTCTCCTCGCCGATGGCGGCGGCGAGGCTGTCGATTCCCACGGGGCCGCCGTCAAACTTTTCAATGACCGCGAGCAGAATCGTGCGATCCATGAGGTCAAAACCGCGATGGTCCACGTCGAGCATTTCCAGGGCTTCTCGTGAAACCGGGCCGGTGATTTTTCCGTCCGCCTTGACCTGGGCGAAATCGCGAACCCGGCGCAGCAACCGGTTTGCTATACGGGGCGTACCCCGCGAACGGCGGGCTATTTCCCGGGCGCCCGCAGTATCTACTTCGATCGAGAGAATCCGGGCTGAACGCGTAATAATGGTAGTCAGGTCCTCTTCGTCGTAAAATTCGAGACGGAAGGTCATGCCGAAACGGTCCCGGAGCGGCGACGTGAGGAGGCCCGCCCTCGTGGTGGCGCCGACCAGGGTGAAGCGGGGGATATCGAGTTTCACGGACCGCGCCGACGGACCCTGGCCGATCAGGATGTCGATATAGTAATCCTCCATGGCCGGGTAGAGCACTTCTTCGACGACGTGGGAAAGACGATGGATCTCGTCGATGAAGAGAATGTCATGTTCGTTGAGGTTCGTCAGCATGGCCGCCAGGTCGCCCGGACGTTCCACCACGGGGCCCGACGTGACCTTGATCTCGACGCCCATTTCCTGCCCCATGATGTGGGCGAGGGTCGTTTTACCCAATCCCGGCGGTCCGTACAAAAGAACGTGATCCAGGGCTTCGCCCCGTCCGCGGGCGGCCTCGATGAAAATGGAGAGGTTGTCCTTTATTGTTTTCTGCCCCACGTATTCACGCAGAAACCGGGGCCGGATTGAATGTTCAAATCCCTTTTCCTCGTCTGATTGCAGGGGAGTGATGATGGTCGTATCCATAGAGAACGTTTCCGGTTATTTCGATAATATTTTGAGCGAGACCGTGAGTACCGACTCGAGAACAGGGTGATCTTTACACTCTTTCAGAGCCTGGTCAACGGCTTTTTTCGCCGCCGCCTCGCGGTAGCCGAGATTCGCCAGGGCCGAAAGGACGTCGCGGGCGATGGTATCACTCTCGTCAAGAGGTTTTCTGTAATCGACGCCCGCCGTTTCCAGTTTCTCCTTCAATTCAAAGATCAATCGTTCGGCCGTTTTCCTGCCGACGCCGGGAATCGACACCAGCCGGCCAACATCTTCGGTCGTGATCGCTCCGTAGAGTTCCGTCGAAGCAATACCGGAGAGTATGTTGACCGCGAGGCGGGGACCAATGCCCGAAACAGTTATGATCAACTGAAACATGGCTTTTTCTTCATTCGTGAGAAAGCCGAAAAGGGTGATCGCGTCTTCCCTGACGTGAGTGTGAATGATGAGGGAGACGGTGTCGCCGATCTCGGGAAGGCGGTAGAACGTTGTCAGGGGGACAAACACGTCATAGCCGACGCCGTGGACATCGATGATAACAGATTGTATCGATTTCCGGGTGAGAACGCCGCGCAGGCTCGCGATCATTTAAACCGGGTCCTTTCTCATGGAATGGGCGTGGCATATGGCCACGGCAAGGGCGTCGGAGGCGTCGGGCGGCGGAGATTCGGGGAGGTGAAGGAGCGTTGTGACCATTCGCTGTACCTGGTGTTTCTCGGCCCTTCCGTAACCGACGACGGCCTGCTTGACTTCCAGGGGTGAATATTCGAACACGGGCAAATCGTTCAGCGAAGCCGCGAGCAGGGTAACGCCCCGGGCGTAGCCCTGGCGTATCATGCTTTTGACGTTCTTGCCGTAAAAGATATCTTCAACGGCCATGGCGTCGGGACGATGCCGGGACGCGATTTCCATGACGGCTTCAAAAATGGTGCGCAACGCTGCCGATGGAACCTGCTGCCGAGGTGCCCTGATTTCGCCGTGCGCTATGTACGAGAGGCCCCGCGGGAGCTTTGTCACAAGTCCGTACCCGGTTACGCGCGACCCCGGATCAATGCCGAGAATAATCACCGCCGCCGGAGCTCCTTTTCCGTCATGTCAGGCGTTCCATCACGTCGTCGGGAATGTCGAAGTTCGCGTATACGTTCTGGACGTCGTCGCTGTCCTCCATCTTTTCAATTAATTTCAGCATCTGGGCCCCCTTTTGTTCGTCAAGCGGGACCGTCGTCTGGGGAATCATGCTTATTTCGGCTACCACATAGGATATGCCCGCTTCGTCCAAGGCGGTTTTGACCTTTTCGAAGTCGTCCGTCGTCGTTATGACTTCGAACTCTTCACCCTGGTCCACAACATCTTCCGCTCCCGCTTCAAGGGTGACTTCCATGAGGGAGTCTTCATCGACTTCGTCTTTCGACAGGACGATGCTTCCTTTTTTTTCAAACAGCCAGGAAACACAGCCGTTTTCTCCCAGGTTGCCGCCGTGTTTTGAAAAAATGTGGCGGATATCGGACACGGTACGGTTCTTGTTATCCGTCATGACTTCAACGAGGACGGCTACCCCTCCGGGACCGTATCCCTCGTAAACGACTTCTTCATAAGCCGCGGCCCCGGCGATTTCACCGGTACCTTTCTTTATTGCCTTGTCGATGTTGTCCTTGGGCATGTTTTCGGCTTTCGCCGCCATAACAGCCTGGCGCAGCCTGGCGTTTCCCTCGATGTCGCCGCCGCCCAATCGCGCCGCGAGGGTTATTTCTTTGATGATCTTGGTGAATATCTTGCCCCGCCTGGCGTCGGCGGCGCCCTTTTTGCGCTTGATAGTACTCCATTTTGAATGACCGGACATGTAACAGCTCCTCAAGTGAAGGGTAAAAAACGAAGAAAAGATAGCACGCTGTGTCGTTTCTTGTAAAACAAAAAAACCGGACCTTGTAACAGGAGGAAGGGAAGTGACGGCAGAGTGGCCGTCGCGGTTACGGCTTGTCACGTGAGTGAGTGCGAACCCGGGTACATGAAAAAACCCTCCCGAAGGAGGGTTTTTAATTTAATTTCGGCGGCGTCCTACTCTCCCACCCCTTAAGGGGCAGTACCATCGGCGCTGGAGAGCTTAACTTCCGTGTTCGGGATGGGAACGGGTGGATCCTCTCCGCTATAACCACCGAAAACTTTATGCATGACAACTGCATACCGCGAATTAACAACAGCCTCGTGCTGTTACGTATTAAAACAAAATTATGGCCAAGCCGCACGACCGATTAGTATCAGTAAGCTGAATGCGTTACCGCACTTACACCTCTGACCTATCAACCTCATCGTCTCTGAGGGGTCTTCAGTTTTGATGTCTCCATCAAAAGGGATATCTTATCTCGAGGTGGGCTTCCCACTTAGATGCTTTCAGCGGTTATCCCTTCCGAACGCGGCTACCCAGCAGTGCCGTTGGCACGACAACTGGAACACCGGAGGTTCGTCCATCCCGGTCCTCTCGTACTAGGGACAGCTCCTCTC
>JAGYOR010000158.1 GCA_018399535.1 Deltaproteobacteria bacterium
CGAGTCGCCCTTTTCAATGCCGTGGTTGCGGAGCGTTCGCGCCAGCGAGTTGATTTTTCGTCCGAGTTCGCGATAGGTCAGCACGGAATTTCCGTGAACGATCGCCCGATTTTCACTCCACCTGTCGATGGAATGATCAATCATTGAACATAATGTGTTTTCCTTCATTACAATCCCCGGTTTGAAAATGCCTTCACATATCATAATTCATGCGAACGCATCAACATATTAGTCGGTTATATGCGCTGGTTCAGCTGATCCGGTCTTTTCCTCCCTGCTCGACAGAACGGGGGAAGCGGCAACGTTGACTTTCACAAGCGCTTTGGTTAGATTGAGGCCGTTTTTTTACTCCGAGATTCTGAGATGATGACATGAAGCCGGAAAGGAGAGGTTGAAAATCATGGCGGTACGTATCGACGGAAAAGCAGTCGCGGAAACAGTGAGAAACGAGGTTCGCGACAAGACCGTTCTGCTGGACAGGGAACGGGGTATTCGGCCAGGCCTGGCCGTCGTGCTGGTCGGCGACGATCCGGCGTCCCGGATTTACGTGCGAGGGAAAAAGAAAGCCTGCGAACAGGTGGGCTTTCTGTCGAGAGAACTTACCTTTTCCGCCGACGTGAGTGAACAGGAGTTACTCGACGTCGTCGGATCACTGAACAGAGACGGGGATATTCACGGGATCCTCGTGCAGCTTCCCCTGCCGGGGCATATTAACTCTGACCTGATCGTTGAATCGATCGACCCGCGGAAGGACGTGGACGGTTTTCATCCCTATAACGTGGGAAAACTCTTTTCCGGTACTTCTTATCACATGTCGTGTACGCCCCGGGGGATTATAGAACTCCTTGACCGCTACCAGGTTTCCATCGAGGGGAAAGAAGCCGTCATCGTGGGCAGAAGCGCCATAGTGGGAAAACCGCTCGCGCTTATGCTGCTTGCCAGGCATGCCACGATTACCGTCTGTCACACGCGGACCCGTGATCTGCCGGAGGTGACGAGGCGGGCCGACATCCTGGTGGCGGCGGCCGGCCGCCCGGAAATGATACGGGGCGACATGGTGAAAGAGGGCGCCGTGGTTATTGATGTGGGCATCAACCGGGCGGAGAGCGGCAAACTTCTGGGAGACGTGGCCTTCGCGGAGGTAGAGCCCAGGGCCTCTTACATTACGCCTGTTCCGGGCGGCGTCGGTCCCATGACCATCGCCATGCTCATGGTAAACACCTTGAATGCGGCGAGCCTGATCGAGGAAAGGTGACGCCGGTCCGCCATCGGGGTTCCCTCGTTGAAGTGGGCGGAAAAATAGACTATCCGTGAATGGACGCCGGTCATCACGGCTTGACCTTCAAGTGGAATTTTGTTAAAGAGATCATCCTTTTGATGGCGGGATGAAAAGATCGTCGGCATGTAACGGAATCCTTCCCGCGAAAGCAGGCGATGCCGACAGGATCAGGCCGGCGTCTTTTTTAAGCACGTTGCCGACAAAGGGCCTGTTTGAAGTACGACCGGAGGCGGTGTTTCCGCCGCATCATAAAGCGAAGCCCCCGGGGCTTGCTGGGGAAGGATGGTTGGTCATGGGGCATACGTCTGCGGGGGGAAAGCATGGCAGCGGCACCGACGAACCCCTCTCGATTTGTCTCCTTTCCTACCGGGGGAATCCCACCTGCGGCGGCCAGGGTGTCTATATCAATTATCTCAGCCGCGCCCTGAAGGACCTCGGGCACCGGGTGGATGTCATATCGGGGCCGCCCTACCCGGAGCTCGATGACGGGATCGGCCTTATCAGGTTGCCGGGACTGGATCTTTACAACCCGGAACACCTTTTCCGTCCCGCGCGAATAACGAATCTCGTTTCTCCCCTGAACCAGCTCGAATTCCTCGGTATGTCCACCGGCGGGTTCCCCGAGCCCTTTACCTTCGGGTGGCGTGTTTTTCATTATTTCCGCGTCAAACATCCCCGCTACGATGTTGTTCACGACAATCAGTGTCTCGCCTACGGACTGCTCGGTCTGCCCCGCCTCGGCTATCCCACGGTGGCAACGATCCACCACCCGATAACGGTCGACCGTGACGTGGAAATCAGATCGACGGCCTCGCTGTTCAAAAAATTTAAAATATTCCGATGGTACTCATTTCTGGGCATGCAGAAGCGGGTGGCCCGGAAAATGGAGCCGATCATCACTGTTTCAAAATGTTCGAAGCGGGACATCAGTCGGGATTTCAAGGCGGCGCAAAGCCGGTTCCGCGTGGTTCCCAACGGAATCAACACGGATTATTTTTATCCCCTTCCCGATGTGTCCCGGGCCGAAAACAGACTGTTTGTCACCAACAGCGCCGACACGCCTCTGAAAGGTCTCAGGTATCTTCTGCTGGCGGTACATTCGATCAGAAAACAGCGGAACATTCATCTGACCGTCGTGGGCACGCCGAAGAAAAACGGAGTCATTGAGAGGCTGGTGAAGGAATTGAAAATCGGCGATCACGTTACGTTCACGGGACGGATCGAGTACGAAGAATTCGCGCGGTACTACGCCGAAGCCACCATGGCGGTCATTCCCTCGATTTACGAGGGTTTCGGCATGCCGGCCGGCGAGGCCATGGCCTGCGGAGTTCCCGTGATCAGCACAACCGGCGGCGCGCTGCCCGAGGTGGTGGGCGACGCGGGCGTGCTGGTTCCACCGGGTGACGCGGCGGCTCTGGAGCGGGCAATCATCGACCTGCTCGACAACCCTGAAAAGCGTGAAAGACTTGGCAGGGCGGGACTTCAGCGGGTCCAGGAATCCTTTACCTGGCGGCATGCCGCTCTGAGAACGGTCGACGTGTACCGGGAGGCGATCCATGCTCACGGCTGATTTTTCAAGGCTGGCCCTGAAACCGGGGGCCCTGTTTCTCGACGCGGGATGCGGAACGGGCCGCCACGCCTGTGAAGCCTATCGTCGGCCGGGCGTCGGAGTGGTCGGCGTGGACATGAACATGGATGATCTGCGAAAAGCGGCCTACACGCTGTTCACGATGGAAAATGAGGTTGCGGGATTCTGGGCCGTTTCCAAAGCGGACGTAACCCGCCTTCCATTCGAAGACGATACGTTTGATGTTGTTCTCTGCTCGGAAGTACTTGAACATATTCCCGACAACCGCAGGGCCATAAGCGAGCTGGTACGCGTGCTGAAACCGGACGGGGACTGCGTGGTCACGGTACCCCGTTATTTCCCCGAACGCATCTGCTGGGCTTTGTCGCGGGATTATCATAACGAACCGGGGGGTCATATCCGAATCTATCGCAACAGGCAGTTACTGTCGCTTCTCGAGAATGCCGGTCTCCGGTTTATGCGGATGGAATACCGCCACGCCCTTCACTCGCCCTACTGGTGGCTGAAGTGCCTCGTGGGACACAGGCGCGAGGATTCGCGGCTGGTGAACTGTTATCGACGGTTCCTCGAGTGGGATATCATGAAGCAACCGCGGATAACGAGAATGCTTGACCGGCTTTTGAATCCTCTCATCGCGAAAAGCGTTGTTTTTTATTTGAAAAAGAATTGACGGTTTTGAAAAAAGGCCCTATGCTCCTTCACTGCGCCGGCGATGTCGTCACGGGTGAAGTCGCGGCACTTTGGCGGCGGCGTTAAAAATAATAAAAGACCATGAGGAATTGCTGAGACATGGAACTGATTCTTCCCAGGAAAGCGAGCAATCCCGCTATCGACATCGATCTTATGGCATCGTTCATCACCGGTCTTCAGAAAAAAAGCGGCGAGATTCCCTGGTCCAGGGGCGGTAAAACGGATCCCTGGGACCACGTGGAAAGCGCGATGGGTCTTGCGGTTGCAGGCTGCCTGGACGAGGCGAAACGGGCGTATGAATGGATGGCGGCGAGCCAGCTCGATGA
>JAGYOR010000159.1 GCA_018399535.1 Deltaproteobacteria bacterium
GGGCCGAGATTGAACCACCCGCGCACGGTCTTTTCAGGGAAAGCGGTAACGCCTTCGACGATGAAAGAACCGATGCGGTGACAGGGTCCTTCATTAATACGAAATATTATAGTGTGAACCGGCATTCCTTCCACCGTGACGGTTTCGTCCCCGATGGTCAGGGTCATTTCGGAGTAACCGGCCGTTCGGTAGCGCTGCACGACGGCGCGGGCGCTCCGGTGAAGCGCCGCGTTGTTCCTGTTGCCCAGTTTCTGAAAGAGAAGTTCCTCTTCAAGCTGACTGTTGCTGAAGGCCTCGTTGCCCGCAAACGAGACCCGGTACCGGGGACCTTCCTCGACGGTGAGTGTTACGTCGACGACTTTCCGTCCGGGATCACGGGACAGCTCTTTATCAATGCTGCAATCGGCAAATCCCGCCTCGCGGAAACGATGAAGCATGTTTTTTATATCTGCCTCCAGGTGCTGCTCAACGAAGCGTCCCGCGACGCCTGGAAATATTTTTTTGCGATGGACTGCGGACATGTTTAGCAGGTAGGATTCGCTGTAATGTAAAGCTCCCCTGACGGTAAAATTGCCGAGCCGGTAGAAGGGGCCTCGGTCAACGGTTAGCACAATCGAAAGAAAGCCTTCACGCGGGTCGCCGGCTGTCTCGAAAATGGCACGTGGATTTATAAAACCTTCCTTCATAAAAAATTTTTCGACAAGCAGGCGCTGTTCTTTCAGATCCGATGGTGTCACCATGTCCCCCGGGGACAGGGTCATGACCTTGCGGATGTCACGTTCAAAAAAGGGATAGATGCCCTTCATGCGGATGTTCCTGACCAGGGGAGCCGGTTCGAGCCGAAAGACCAGGGCGAAACAGTCATCTTCTTCTCGGGAGTCGACGTGAACGTGAGAAAATCGCCTGCTCAGCCTGAGGGCCCGAATGGAATTTTCGAGGGCGGAAGCTGAAAAATGGTCTCCCTTTTTCAGCCGGACCAGGTCGCGGGCCAGGCGTTCCAGCAGGGCGGACTCACTGAAATCGCCGGGGATGCTGATTTCGATATCTGAAATAACCGGACCTTCGGCGGCCTCCGTTTCCCGGCCGTTCGAGGGAAGCGCCGCCAGGAGCCAGCAGGCGAAGAGGCAAATCGGAATTTTTGCGGCGGCGAGCCTGAATAATCTTACCGTCATGGCAATCAGTAAAACTCCAGTCTGAAGCGGATGCCGCCTCCGAAGACGCCGTGGTTGTCCTGAAACATCCCGACGAGAACATTTTCGAGCAGTTTGTATTCAGAGGAAACGCGCTGTACAAGCTCGCCCTGTTCCGTATGGAACGAGTATTTGACGGCGAGGCGGCGTGACAGTTCTTTCCCCATGGACACCCTGAACTGTTCAGTGAATTTTTCTGAATCTTCTCTGGAGGTCTCAATCTCGAAGATGTCGAGACCGGTGGTGCGCCTTACGTCCTCGGTCATGGTGGCGTTGATGATGGCCGCCACGATATCAGCCGCGCTCTGCGTCGTATCGCCGGAGTGTCCCGTCAGTTCCCCCGTGGTTTTTCCGGTGAGCAGGAGTGAAAGAATGTCTCCCTGTTCTTCGGGAGGATCGGAGGTTAGGTTGAAGATGAGCTGGTCCGGCGGACCCTCGATACGCAGGGTGACCAGGTGTTCTTTCACTGAAACTCGGCTTTCGATGTCCAGGGACGGTTCCGTTCGGTAGGGATTCAGGAAATCGACGACGCCCCGCGTTACGATGAATTCCCTCCGCTGGTAATAGACAGTCCCCGACTGCACCGAAACCCGACCGTTTACTACCGGGTGAGCCGGTGTCCCGAGGATACGCAGGTCGGGGATAAGATCAAGGTAAGCCAGGTTGTTTGACACTGACAGGGGGGCTCGGTGTTCCACGGACAAGTCTAGCCGTATCGAGTCGAGAAAGCCGCCGGTCGTGACAGGCGCCTTGGGAGGCGCTGAAAGGGCCGCTGCTGTAATGGCGTCAGACAGGTGTCGCAGGCGGACATCACGGTAGTACAGAGCTTCCAGGATGGTGACGCCGCCTTCGAGATCAAAAGCGCCGTCACGACCTCTGAGCGTAAGGTCTGCGGCGAGGCGGGCGTCCAGGATGTCGGGAATGTCGAGGGGAAGGTCCCGGCCCGCTATGTGGATATCCGCGGATTGAGGCGTCATGTTCTGCAGGGTAAGTGTTCCGGCGGCCTCGAAAGTGCCGCCGTCCATCGATCCCGTCAGCGTTTCGAGAGTAACCGTCGATCCTCGAAGCCGGAGAGCGCCGTTGATGTTGTGAAATGCGGGGGAAGCAAGTTTAAAGAGCCTGAAGCCGGCGTCGCTGATCTCGATATCGGCATGCATCTCCGGTTTGCCGACGGTGCCGCCTGCCCGTCCGGAAACCTTCACGGTTCCAGTGAAATCACCGAGATCTTCTGTCAGGGAGGTGAACGGCGCAAGGGGAATTTCACCGTCGGCCGATGCGGCAAAGGTTCCGTCCAGGCCGAACATGCCTTCCACGTTCAGGGCCTGGTCGAAGGGAAGATGGAGAACGGCGGGGGCGAGCCGGAAGGTTCGGTCGGTGTAGGTAATATCGAGATTTTCGGCTCGGGTCTCTCCCAGTTCTTCTGAAACGACCGCCAGGTGGTCGATGGCGGCGTGCGCTGTTCCGTCGATGAGGCTTTCGACGGAGCCTTCGAAGCTGAGCGATCCATCCAGTATTCCATCGAGGTTCGTAATGTCCGCCATGAGGAAATAGGGGTGCAGGGCAAGGGCGTCCGCATTCAACATGATCGATATGCTGCCGTCGTCGATACGGTATGACGCGTCCACGTCGAATCCGGCATTGCCCCGAAGGCGGACCGTGCCGTCACGCAACGACAGCCTTCCCTTGAAATCGTCATGACCGGCGCCCCTGACGGCGATGTCGCGAAGCGCTATGTCGACTGTAATTTCAGGATGTTCAAGGGTCCCCGATCCCTGAAGATTGAACGCAAGCGTTCCGCTGAACAGATCCCGGTTTTTCAGCGCGTCGAGCGACGCCAGTGAGATACCCCGAGAGGACACCCGGGCTTCGAAGGTCCGGTCAAGGCCGATTCTTCCGGATCCCTCAACGGATTCGCCCGCAGCCGTTTCGGCCCGGAACGACGTAATATTCAGAGACCGCCCGTCGATGAGGGCCGCAAGGGAAAGACGGTTTATGCCCTGGAACTCAGTCACCAGGTTCCGCCCTTCCAGGGCGACGGTTCCCGAAGGATCCCGGAGAGTTCCGGCCATATCGCAGGAGAGCGTCATCCGTCCACGGGCGCGATCGGTGAAGTCTTCTATCCGGAGTGAATCCGCCTCTACTTGAAGTTTGAAAGGGGGATTTTCCTGAAGACCGGACATGTCCTTTTCGAAGAGTTCTGTTTCTCCACTCATGGTGAGCGACGATTCGCCGCGTGAGATCCCGGCGTGTTCGAGAACAATACAACCCCTTTCATTCAACCGTGCCGCAAAATCCAGGTCGAGTCGGCACATGTCGTCATAGACGATGTCTACCGCCTGTCCGGTGATGGAAACCTTCGGTTGACGCCATGTTCCTTTCACCAGGCCCTTCATTTCGGCCGATCCTTTCAGGGGCAGGTCCGCCAGGAGCAGGGCAGGTTCATCCAGCCGTGGAACAATAAGTTCGAAGGAGGCCCCGATAGTACCGTCGACATGGTTGAA
>JAGYOR010000016.1 GCA_018399535.1 Deltaproteobacteria bacterium
CAAGAATGATTGCCCTCTTACCGTTTACGTTACCGATAACATTCATCACCTCTGATTCATTGGGAGTATCCCTTCGCTTGTCAACAATTGCCAGTGTGGCACCCAGGCGTTTTGCAAAAGCCCGCGCCCTGACAACACCACCCGTGTCGGGAGAGACTATGGTTAGATCGGTGGTGTCATAACTGCGTTTCACATATTCAAGAAGTGTAGGGGTTGCATAAAGGTTGTCGACGGGAATATTGAAAAATCCCTGTATCTGACCGGCATGGAGATCCACCGAGATCACACGGTTTGCACCAGCCGTAGTGAGAAGATCCGCTACCAGTTTCGCCGTGATGGGTGCCCGGGGAAGTACTTTTCGATCCTGCCTGGCATAACCGTAATAGGGAATAACGGCGGTTATCCTGTCTGCAGACGCTCTTTTCAAGGCATCTATCATTATCAGGAGTTCCACCAGGTTGTTATTCACCGGTGTTGAGGTAGACTGTATAATAAATACATCCATTCCCCTCACATTTTCATCGATTTCAACCCGTGTTTCACCGTCGCTGAACGTGGAAACATTGGCCTTACCCAGAGATATTCCCAAGTGCCTGCAGATATTCTTTGCAAGAGCACGGTTGGAATTTCCCGAAAATATTCGCATTCTTTCTAACATCTATATTCTTCTTTCTTGCAAGCTGGCTGGGGCGGGAGGATTCGAACCTCCGAATGCAGGAACCAAAATCCTGTGTCTTACCGCTTGACTACGCCCCATTGCCGATCGCTTATTCTGTCTTCCGGCACCGGGGAAAATTCCGCCCATTCAGATGGTCTTGCCTCCATCAAGGGCGAGCACCTGGCCCGTCACATAGCTTGCTGCATCTGACGCGAAGTACACGACGGCGCCGGCCATTTCATCCGGCATTCCGACACGACCCATGGGAGTGATACTCAGGGCGGCGTCGCGGATCTCCGGATTTTCCCAGAGCGCCCGGCTGAAATCGGTCTTGATAAGACCCGGCGCGATGCAGTTCGCCCTGATATTGAAGGACGCCCACTGTCCAGCCATCACTTTCGTGGCATGAATCACCGCAGCCTTGCTTATGGAATAAACCGGAAGCACGTCGGGAGAAATCCCTGCGATTGACGCCACGTTGATAATGGAACCGCCCGCGCGTTCCCGCATGATGCGCGCCACTGCCTGGCTCGTAAAGAAGAGTCCCTTGAGGTTGAGATTCATGATCGAGTCCCAGGCCCGCTCGTCTACATCGATGGCTGATGCCATGGTGGGATTTGTAGCGGCATTGTTCACCAGTATATCTATGGATTTAAAGGCATCCACCACTTTTTCCACCATGCTCTGTATCTGGTCAAGGCGTCCCGCGTGCGTCGGAACGGCAAGAGCTTTTACGCCCCTCTCCACGATTTCTTCCGCGACCTTCTCAAGGTCCGCAGGTTTCCGACTTGCAACGGCAACATCAGCGCCGGCCTCGGCCAGCGCAATTGCGATGGAACGTCCGATACCGCGACTGCCGCCGGTCACTAACGCCTTTTTCCCGTCCAGGCTGAACTTCATGGCCATGACTCCCTGGTGCGTTACGTCTACAGCGAACCAGCACCCGCCACAAAAGATACTCCGATTCCGGTTTTTAACCGTTCACCGGCGGCCAGGGCATCTTCCCCGGTCTCGAACATACCGAAGACCGTCGGACCGCTGCCGGACACAAGCACTCCCAAAGCTCCCAGATCCGCCAGGCTGGTCTTTAAATCCGTGATTGCAGGACACAAACGTTCAGACACTTCTTCCAGATCATTTTCGAGCGCTCGCGCTATCTGTTGAACGGTCTGAAGTCGCGGGATCGTATATTGGATACGTTCATTTGTCAATCCAATTCTGAGGTTTCCGTAGACTTCGGCCGTCGCCAGCGGCACACCCGGGTTGCAGACGACCAGCCAGATCGGCGGAATGCCTTCCGCCGCCTCCAGGCGTTCTCCCCGCCCGAATGCCCAGGCCGCCTTTCCGTAAATGAAAAAAGGAACATCCGAACCGATGGATGCTCCCATAGCCATCAAGGTATCCCTGTCCAGCCCCGCCGATGTAAGCTCATTGAGCGCCAGAAGGGTCGTCGCCGCGTTTGAACTCCCTCCACCGAGACCAGCCGCTACGGGGATGCGCTTTTCGATCTCAATGGAAACACCGGACGGACTTCCGGTTTTCTGCATAAAAAGCTGTGCCGCCCGGTAAACGATGTTTGTGCTGTCTTCAGGAACCGGAATGCCGGTGCATCGCAACGTGACGCCCTTCCCCGTCAACGCGAATGACATGTCGTCATGCAGGTCGATCCTTTGCATGAGGCTCGCTATCTCATGGAAGCCGTCGTCCCGTTTTCCCAGAATCTTCAGAATGAGGTTGATCTTTGCCGGCGAATCTTTTGTTACAAAGGCATTCACGATTCCTTCACGTAACGCATTCTCAGCTCGTAGAGCAGCGCGTCAATAGTGCCCTGTTCGTCGCTGTTGAGATTGCCCCGTGTTTTTTCCTCCAGCATGGTCACGATATCGATCATCTGCTTGGCGGCAGCGAGATTCTTTTCTTTTTTCCCGGTCACTGGATCCTCAATATCTCCAAAATGCAATACCGCCGAGGTATAAAGCGAAAAAAGAAAACTCGAGAAATCGACTTCAGGAACCTGCGGCGGCGGTTCGCCGGCACGGCCCGGTTCTTTTTCAACGGTCTTTCTTTCGTCTCCGTGCGGCTCGCCTTCTGCCGTCTGCGGACCGGCATTCTCGTTTACCGCCGTATCCTTCTTCACACTTTCCTCAGCCACGTCACTTTTTGAATCGCCGTCTTCGCTGAAGATTCTACGGTCTTTCACGACAAAACCCTTTTCTTCTTCACGTTCCGTCATGTTTCCTCCCCGGCAGTCGCCATACTTTTGATCGTTGCACTCATCGCGGGATGCAGCCCGCACGGTTCAACATAGCGAAATTACTACTAACACAAATCACCGCAAAAATCACAATAAAAGCTTCTTCGCGTGCAGGCGCCGCGCATTACATGCTTTGTTCCGACTGTTCCCGTTCGAAGATCACCTTGCCGTCATCAGACACATCCACCACGATCGCATCTCCCTCAACGAACGCGCCCTCAAGCAGTTTCGTTGCCAGCGGATCTTCGATGTTCTTTTGCAGGGCCCTCTTCAGGGGACGAGCACCGTAGGCAGGATCGAAGCCTGCCTCGGCAACGAACCGTTCCGCCTGATCCGTCAACCTGAGGTCCATCCGCCTTGTCTTCAGGCGCTCGCGCAGCCGCTCCACCTGTATATGTACAATCGTTGCTATGTCCTCGGTCGTCAGGGCTCTGAATATGATCACGTCGTCGATACGGTTCAGAAACTCCGGCTTGAAGGTCGCCCGAAGGGCTTCAGTAGTCAGCCGTTCCTGCTCGTCCCGCGATAGCGACGTATCCTGAAGCCATTGACCGCCGATGTTCGACGTCATAATCGTAATGGTGTTCTTGAAGTCAACCGTCCGGCCGTGACCGTCGGTGAGTCTTCCGTCGTCCAGTATCTGCAACATGATATTGAAAACGTCGGGATGCGCCTTCTCGATCTCGTCAAAGAGCAGGACGGAATAAGGCCGTCTTCGAACCGTTTCCGTCAGATAGCCTCCCTCGTCGTACCCCACATATCCCGGAGGAGCCCCGATGAGCCGGGCCACAGAGTGTTTTTCCATGTATTCCGACATGTCGATCCTTACCATGGCCTGTTCGTCGTCGAACATGAACTCGGCAAGCGCCTTGGACAATTCTGTTTTCCCAACGCCCGTGGGCCCCATGAAAATGAACGAACCGATGGGCCTGTTGGGATCCTGCAACCCGGAGCGGGCTCTTCTCAGGGCGCTGGAAACCGTTCCGATTGCTTCATCCTGCCCGACCACGCGCATTCTCAGCCGCTCTTCCATGTGCAGTAGTTTCTGAACATCGCTTTCCATCATGCGGGCAACGGGTATGCCTGTCCAGGAAGCAACCACCTCCGCCACGTCCTCGGCATCCACCTCCTCTTTCAGCGTCTTGCCCGTTGCCTGAAGTTCGTCCAGTTCCTTCAGCTTTCCCTCGAGATCACTTTTGAGCTGCACCAGCGCGCCGTAGCGGATCTCCGCCGCTTTCGCCAAATCTCCTTCCCGCTGGGCCTTCTGTTCTTCAGTTTTAAGTTCTTCTATCTTTTCTTTTATCGACTGTATTCCCTTGATGGCTTCTTTCTCGCGGGACCAGGACACTTTCATGTCGTCCCGCGACCGTTTCAGAGTCTCGACTTCTGTTTCAATTTTCGCCAGGCGGTCCTTCGAAACGTCGTCCGCTTCCTTTTTCAGGGACTCCCGCTCGATTTCGAGCTGCATGATCCTCCGTTCCAGAGCGTCGATTTCCGCCGGCATGCTGTCAAGCTCTATTCGAAGCCGCGACGCCGCCTCGTCGATCAAGTCCACGGCCTTGTCGGGAAGAAAACGGTCGCTGATGTACCGGTCCGACAGCGTTGCCGCCGCAATAATGGCGGAATCCTTGATCCTGACACCGTGGTGCACTTCGTAGCGTTCCTTGAGGCCGCGCAGAATCGCGATGGTGTCTTCAACGTTCGGTTCCTGGACGAGGACGGGTTGAAACCGTCTTTCCAGCGCCGCGTCTTTTTCGATATATTTGCGGTACTCGTTCAGCGTGGTGGCGCCGACGCAGCGCAACTCTCCCCGGGCAAGCGCCGGTTTCAGCATGTTCGAAGCGTCCACTGAGCCTTCGGCCGCTCCCGCGCCCACCATGGTGTGCAGTTCATCGATGAAAAGAATTATTTGTCCCTGGGCCTCCGTCACTTCCTTGAGCACGGCTTTCAGGCGGTCCTCGAATTCCCCGCGGTATTTCGCCCCGGCCACGAGCGCGCCCATATCAAGCCCGACCACCCGTTTATCCTTGAGGCTTTCGGGCACATCTCCGTTTACGATCCGCTGGGCCAGGCCTTCAACAATAGCCGTCTTTCCGACGCCCGGCTCGCCGATCAGGACCGGGTTGTTCTTCGTCCTTCGAGAAAGCACCTGCATGATGCGCCGGATCTCGTCGTCCCGCCCGATTACGGGGTCGAACTTGCCCTTTTGCGCTATCTCATTGAAGTCGCGGGCATATCTCTTGAGTGCCTGGTACTTGTCCTCCGGGTTCTGGTCGGTAACCCGCTGTCCACCCCTCACCTCCACCAGGATCTTCAGCAGGCCGTCTTTTGTAACACCCCGCCTTTTCAGTATTCGGGCGGCTTCTCCGTCGGCGGAATCCACGACCGCCAGGAGCACATGTTCAACGCTCACGTATTCATCCTGCAGGCGAGCCGCTTCGCCGAAGGCCTTATCCATCACGGTGTTTAGCCGCTGTGTTATGTATCTCTGATTCGCACCGGCGCCGGATACGGAAGGCGCCTTTTTCAGGGCATTTCTCAGATCTTCTTCAATGCCCCCCGAATCTACCCCTATTTTTTTCAATATCTCGGGAACGATTCCATCCGGCTGCGACACCAGCGCCAGCAGGAGATGCTCCACATCGATGCCCTGGTGGCCTTCGGACACAGCCATATTTTCAGCCTGCTGAAAGGCTTCCTGGAGTTTAAGTGTCAATTTGTCGAATCTCATGATAATCTCCTTTTATGTCAACGCCTTTTCAATATCGACGAATATTTTGCCCTTTCTGAATATCCGCACTGTTCCTGTCGATTCGGAAACGACAATGGCAATCGCCTCTGTCACGTTTGTTATTCCCGCGGCGACGATATGCCGGCTTCCGAGTCCTTTCGGGAATTCCCTGCCGCTTTCAAGAGCCACGTTCAGGTGTCTGCCCGCAGTCATGAGAACGCCGTCGTCCCTGATTACGAACGCCCCGTCGAGGGCGGAAAATTCCTTGATCGTTTCCCGAAGTTCCCGGTCCATGACGTTACGTTCTTCTTCGGCATACCCCAGGAACGGATTGATAATCATCTGCCGCGACAGCTGCAGTACCTTCTCGTGGTCGCCGATAACAAAAATGGTCCCGACGGGTCGTCCTTCCCTCCCCTGAGAGGCCAGTTCCAGGGCAATATTCAGCACGGTATCAAAAACCTCGGGGCGAACCGCCTGGAAGAAATCCGTTATGTCTTCGGTCGTAAGGATTTCAAATTCATGATCGACATCTATCACGAAAACGCTGTCCATATACCCGAGACGCTGAATCCCGGTGAGGCAAATCAGCCGGTCGCCCCTTCCGAACAACCCTTCGGCCATACCCTTGATAACGGCTATCTTCATCTGGCTCACGCGGGTAACGCTCACGTCGGGAATGGCGATTACGTCGTCGAATCCCGTACAGGAGATGCCCGCTTCGTCGTCTTCCGCCCGCCGCCTCGTTATGAGAATCATGCGGGAAGGAACAACCGCTCCTTCTTCGAAGCAACCCTCCGGCAACAGATCCCCGTTTATGAGAACGGCCTTGGCCGCAATCCGGTCCTGAAGGTTCGCTGCGAACTCCAGTATCAATTCATTGAGCGATTCCATCGTATTTTCACTTTCTCATCATTGATCATCGAGTGATTCGGCGTTGAATTCCTCCTTAACAAATTTAAGCACCCCCTGAATGATGTCAAGCACGGCCCGCAGGAAGAAACGACCATCACGCGACAATCGTTCTTTCACCGGGTGCTTTCTTTAATATTTCTGATGAATCATCACCACATTTTCTTGACTCTTGGGGGGTTTACACTATAATTAGTTGTTTTGTACAAAGGAGTTGCTATATGAATCTTCCAGCCGTAACCGACTCCCTCGATCGCTACATGGCGGAGATACAGAAGTTCAAGATTCTCGACCCCGAGGAAGAATTCAAACTGGCGGTCCGCTTTAAAAAATACGGCGATATGGAAGCGGCCGAACGACTTGTCACGTCAAATCTTCGCTTCGTCGTCAAGATCGCCCACGAGTATAAAAATTACCGCGTGCGCCTGCTTGATCTTATTCAGGAGGGCAATATCGGCCTTATGCACGCGGTAAAAAAATTTGACCCGTACAAGGGATACCGCCTTATTTCCTATGCCGTCTGGTGGATACGGGCCTACATGCAAAATTACATCATCAGAAGCTGGAGCCTGGTCAAGCTGGGAACGACACAGGCGCAGCGCAAGCTTTTTTTCAAACTCAACCAGGTCAAGCGCAATATCGAGCAACTGTCGGCCAAAAACCCCGAATTCCGTGAGGCAGCAGAATTACTGAACGTGAAGGAATCCGAGGTGATCGAGATGGACCAGCGTCTTTCAAACCGTGATCTGTCCCTCGATGCGACGCTTGACGACGATGGTGAATCGTTGTTCATCGACCAGCTCGCCGACGAAGATGCCGACCAGGAAGAACTGTTGATAAAAGCCGAACAGCGCGCTCTCGTGAAAAAAAACATTGCCGGCGCCCTGGCAAAACTCAACGAACGGGAAAGCTATATTATTCAAAACAGAATCATGATGGACGAACCGAAAACGCTCCAGGAAATCGGCGATACCTTCAATATCACGCGCGAACGGGCCCGCCAGATAGAAAAAGAGGCGCTCAAAAAGATGCGGCTCGCCCTGCCCTACTTCGAGGACAACGTCGAAGTGAAACCAAAAACCGGGCAGGCGCCCTGAAACAGGAGACCGTTTCATTTTCAGACGCTCAGAACTCGTCGCGCACCCAGGCGGGATTTTCAAAGCGGGTGTATTCCTTCAGGAAAGTCAGCTTGATTTTGCCGGTGGGACCGTTTCTCTGCTTTCCCACGTCGATCTCGGCGAAACCGCGTTCGGGGTTGTCTTCCGACTTATTGTAAACCTCGTCGCGGTAAATAAACATGATCACGTCGGCGTCCTGTTCTATCGCTCCCGATTCACGAAGATCCGCCAGGTAAGGCCGCCTGTCGGCCCTCGATTCAACCTGCCGGTTGAGCTGCGACAGGGCGATGACGGGCACGTTGAGCTCCTTGGCCAGGGATTTGAGCGAACGGCTGATATCGGATATTTCCTGTTCTCTTGACACGCTATGATCCCGTCCCCGCATGAGCTGCAGATAATCGAGAACGATAAGTCCCAGCCCCGCCTCGGCTTTGAGCCGACGTGCCTTGGCCTTCATTTCCAGCACCGAGATTGCCGGCGTATCATCGATATACAGGGGCGCCTCGGAAAGTCGTCCCGCCGCCGCTGTCAGCTTCGGCCAGTCCATTTCACCCAGGAATCCCTTGCGAAGCCGTTGCGCGTCCACACGCGATTCCGAGGCCAGCATTCTAAATGCCAGCTGTTCCTTCGACATCTCAAGTGAGAATACGGCGACGGGAATATTCTGCTCGATTGCCGCGTATTGGGCAATGTTGAGTGCGAACGCCGTTTTCCCCATGCTGGGACGCGCCGCGATGATTATCAGGTCTGATTTCTGGAGCCCCGACGTCAGCTCGTCAAGCTTGCCGTATCCCGTGGACACACCGGTAATCAGGGCTTTCTTTTCAAAAAGTGTCTCGATCGTCTTGAAGCTGTCCTTGATGATTTCCTTCATGGGATAGAAGGACGGCTTTACCTTGTGTTCTGATATTTCAAAGACGGCGTGTTCCGCCTCATCGAGCACATTGTCGACGTCGGCCCCGGGATTATAGCTTCGGGTCAGAATACCGGTGGCGGCGCCGATGAGACTGCGCAAAACGGACTTTTCCTTGACGATCCTCGCATAATAAACAATGTTGGCCGCCGAGGGGACCTGGTCGACGAGCGTCGCCAGGTAAACTTCGCCGCCCACTCGATCCAGATCTTTTTTATCCCGCAGTATGTTGCTGAGAGTTACCAGATCGCAGGGTTCATTCCGCTCCGACAGGTCGAGCACGGCTGAAAATATCCTTCGGTGGGCCTCGCTGTAGAAATCATCGGCTCCGATGACCTCGATCACCCCGCTCAGGGCGCTGTTGTCCAGCAGTATACCCCCCAGAACGGACTGCTCCGCATCGAGATTCTGCGGAGGAAGTTTGTGCAGTGATGAATCAACATCTTGCATGGCGCCAGTCTTTCGATACTCAGGTTTCGGGAACCACGTTCACGGTCAGTTCACAGAATACGCCATGATGAAGTTTTACCTTTACCGGGAATTCCCCGATTTCCTTCAGCGGTTCTTCAAGAATAATGTTTTTTCTGTCCACAAGGACGTCCTGAGCGGCAAGCGCCTCCTCGATATCACGGGCTGTCACGGATCCGAAGAGCTTGTCCTGCTCCCCGACTTTTCGTGCGACGGAAACCGACATCGAACCGATGCGTTCGGCCAGTACCGAAGCATCGGCCTTTTCTTTTTCCGCCCGCGCGGCGAGCACGCCTTTCTCACGTTGAAGCCCCTTGACATTCGCCTCTGTCGCTTCGAGGGCAAGACCCTTGGGAACGAGGTAATTCCGGGCGTATCCGTTCGATACGTTGACCACGTCCCCCGCCTTCCCCAGGGACGCCACATTGTCTTTCAAAATCACTTTCATCGTATCTGTCTCCTTGTTTCGTTCGGCCTCTGCCGGTCGTCCGGCGAACAGGGCTGTCTTCACACTCCAGCGTCCGGCCCGGCGGGAATCGGTCCGGAGCCTCTCTGGCCCGGTCAGAATGACAGACCAATCGTTCCGGGAACACTAAAATAGCCTACCGCAGGCGGAGAATCAAGGTCTTTAAAAAGTAAGCCCCGGCGGAGATTGCGACGGGAAACGCCGATGAATCGACGATGGACCGGGAACAGGCAAAAAACGAAAAAACGCCGCAACGGGAACCTCGAGGTTCCCGTTGCGGCTTCGCGTTATCTACTTCATACCGGAAAGGACGCCTTCCGCCGAACCCACGCCTATCCTTCCGTAACGACGAACGGCAGCAGGGCCAGGTTTCTCGCGCGCTTGATGGCGACAGTCAACTCCCGCTGGTGTTTGGCACAGGTACCGGAAATTCTTCGCGGCAATATTTTGCCCCGTTCGGTAATAAAATTTTTCAGGTATTCCGGCTTCTTGTAATCGATCTTCATGGTCGAGTCGGCACAGAACCGGCATACTTTTTTCTTGTGGTAAAATCTTCTTCTGCCTCCCCGCGAACCGGAGGATCCTCCCGGCCGCCTTGGTGCTGGGTAGCTCATGATTCAACCTCCTTCTTCGATGAAGCATCTTCTTCCGAGGACGCTTCCTGCGATTCCGCTGGCTGTTCTTCCTGAGGCTCCCCCTCACTCTCTTCGACGTTTCCGGCCTCAACAGTTTCGGAAGGTTCTTCCACCGCTTCTTCCTCGGCCGGTTTCGCCGCTTCACGGATCTCGGCTATTTCCCGTTCGATTTCCTCGAGATCAACCTTGTCGGCTTTTTTGACTGAAATGTACCGCAGAATTTTGTCGTCGATTCGAAAGCGCCTCTCCATTTCAGGAATAATGGCGCTGTCACCCACGAAATCGATCAGGACATAATAGCCTTCCCGCCGTTTCTGAATAGGATAGGCCAGCCTTCGCTTTCCCCACTTGTCCACTTTGACGACAGTTCCCTTGTACTCGGTAATAATGGACAGGTAACGTTCAAGCTGCGCGTCCATTTCCTCCTGGGACAGGTCGTCGAAAGCCACATAAACAACTTCGTACCTTCTCAAAATTCCATCCTCCTCTCGGCTCTTACACCCCGATCTCTCAGGATCGGGGAAGGAGACCTGCTTTTTGTAAAGAGGGAGTTTCTATACTACCGGGCCTGATAAATCAAGCGGAAAATCAAGACCGGAAGAGAACCCGCGTTACTATCGCACACGATCACCCGGTTTCCCCCGATTTGCCCTTTGAAACACCATGAATCTTCAATCGGTTTTTTTATATGAGCTGAACAGTATTCTGAACAGTATTCTTTTGACATTCGACAGTGTCGAAGGTATACTTCCGCCGCTTTCCGGAAACAATGGTTATCATGAAAGCAGCCTGTTTCGATCTTTTTATTTTCACCGCTCTTTTCGAATTTCAACCGGTGACGGTTCAATCACAAAACAAGGACGTCCAAGGAGAACATCATGAGCGAAACTTTTACCATCCACATTGACGGGCAGGAAATAGAAACCGTCCCCGGAAAGACCATTCTCGAAGTGGCTCTTGAAAACGGCATCTATATTCCTACGCTCTGTCATTTGAGTGGAACCACCAACGTGGGAGCGTGCCGCGTCTGTTCAGTTGAAGTGGAAGGCGCCAGGTCGCTGGTGGCGGCCTGTAGCATGCCCGTCAACGCCGGCATGGTCATCCGGACCGACACGGAGCGGGTACAGAAGGCGCGGCGCCTTATCGTGGAACTTCTCTGGTCTTCGGGCGATCACAACTGTCTGACCTGCGAGAAAAACGGCGCCTGCGAATTACAGGACCTCGTTTACCGCCTGGGAATCGAACAACCCCGTTTCAAGATCAATCCTCCGGGCTATCCTGTTGAAGACTCCAATTCGATGATAGTCCGGGATTTGAACAAGTGTATCCTCTGCGGCCGTTGCGTGCGGGTATGCAACGAAGTGCAGGTAAACGAGGTACTTGATTTCTCCATGCGTGGCTCCGACGCGAAGGTAGGCCCCGCATTTGACGCCGACTACATCGACTCCAACTGCGTTTTCTGCGGCGCCTGCGTCGATGCCTGTCCCGTCGGCGCCCTCACGTTCAAACAGGCCCGCTTCCAGGGCAGGCCCTGGGAAATCGAAAAGGTACGAACGACCTGCGGGTACTGCGGTGTCGGCTGCCAGATAGACCTGAACGTACACGACGGAAAAATCGTGAAGGTCACCGGCAACCGGGACTACGGACCTCCCAATTACGGCCAGATGTGCGCCAAGGGACGATTCGGCATGGATTTCGTACACAGCGACCGTCGCCTGACAACGCCCCTGATTCGGAAAAACGGCGAGCTCGAGGAAGCCACCTGGGACGAGGCATTTGATTATATTGCGGAAAAAATTTCGACTATTCGAGATGAACACGGCCCCGACAGCATAGCAGGCTTCTCGTCTGCGCGGGCAACCAACGAAGAAAATTACCTTTTTCAGAAATTCATGCGCGCGGTGATCGGAACCAACAACGTCGATCACTGCGCCCGTCTCTGACACTCTTCCACCGTGGCCGGTCTGGCCGCGACACTCGGAAGCGGTGCCATGACAAATTCAATCGGCGAAATCGAGGTGTCGGACCTGATTTTTGCAATCGGTACGAATACCACGGAAAATCATCCCGTTATTGCGTCCTGCATCAAGCGGGCCGTGAGACAGCGCGGCACGCCGTTGATCGTCGCCGACCCGCGGAATATCGACCTGGTCAAGTACGCAGACCTCTGGCTCCGTCACCGGCCGGGGACCGACGTGGCGCTGTTGAACGGCATGATGAATGTTATCATCGCCGAAGATCTCGCTGACAATGAATACATAGAAACACGAACGGAAAATTTCGAAGCACTGAAAGCCGTAATCGAGAAATACACGCCCGAATACGTAGAGAATATATGCGGCGTACCGGCCGACGACATACGCAAGGCGGCCCGCATGTACGCCGGGGCCGGGACTTCTGCGATCCTGTACACCATGGGGATCACCCAGCACACGACCGGCGTTGACAACGTCAAGTCCACCGCAAACCTGGCGATGCTCTGCGGCAACGTGGGCGTTGAAGGCGGCGGCGTCAACCCGTTGAGAGGACAGAACAACGTGCAGGGCGCATGTGACATGGGCGCGTTGCCCAACGTGTACACCGGCTACCAGCAGGTGGCAAACGACGAGGCCCGGGCAAAATTCGAAAAGGCATGGGGCGTCACGCTGCCGGCCCAGCCCGGCCTTACCATCGTCGATGCCATGGACGCCGCCCATGAAGGAAGTTTGAAAGCACTGTACGTGATGGGTGAAAATCCGATGCTGTCCGATCCGGATATCTCCCACGTGGAAGAAGCCCTGAAGCGGCTCGACCTGCTGATTGTCCAGGACATCCTGCCGGGCGAAACAACGAAGCTCGCCCACGTCGTTCTGCCTGCCGCCTGTTTTGCCGAGAAGGAAGGTACCTTCTCCAATACCGAGCGCCGGGTGCAGCGCGTAAGGAAGGCCGTTGAAGCGCCGGGACAGGCCAGGGCCGACTGGGAAATCATAGCGGGGATATCGGAAAAAATGGGGTATCCCATGCAGTACACAAGCGCCGAAGACATCATGAACGAGATCCGCGCCCTGACGCCGAGTTACGCTGGAATCGCCTACAACCGGATCGATAAGACCGGCTTACAGTGGCCTTGTCTCTCGGAAGACCACCCGGGCACCAAGTTCCTGCACAAAGACCGCTTCACCCGCGGGTTGGGTCTTTTCAGCGCTATCGAATACCGGCCGCCCGCTGAGGAACCGGACAAGGATTATCCTTTCGTGCTTACCACCGGCCGTGTCCTCTATCACTATCACACGGGCACCATGTCGAGGCTGTCGAAAGGCATGACTGAGCGATGTCCCGAAAGTCTCGTGGAAGTCAATCCCGTCGACGCCGAAAAACTGGGAATCGTCGATGGCGGTTCAGTCAGGATATCCTCCCGCCGCGGCTCAGTGACGGCGAAAACGTTGATCACTGACAGAGTGGCGCCCGGCGTGGTGTTCATGAATTTCCACTTCAGGGAAGCGGCGGTTAATCTCGTCACCAACCCGGTCTTCGACCCGGTTGCAAAGATTCCCGAGTACAAGGTCTGCGCCGTTCGACTCGAAGCGGCCTGATCATGTGTGCGTGATGCTGTTGCGACAAGGGCCGGAACGGTCTCTTCACCGTTCCGGCCCTCTTTTACCATGCACCGGGGTTGAACCCCGCCCCCGTTGTTTCATGTCCCGATTTGTTTCCTCCCCGACATGCGGCACACTCCGGAGAACGACAGAACCATCAGGAGGCGACCCGCGCCATGTTGCGTGTTTTCTTCTTCAGCCTGCCGATTTTGCGTTTCAATCGTTTTACGCCGATTTGATCTGCACTGTTCCGCAGTTCTTCCTTCTTTTTCTTGAGAGCGCGAATTTGCTGTTTCACTTCCCTGATGGTTTCCACGGGCTTTTCACCCGGTTTTTCTTCAGAAATCCCCCGCGCCTCCTTTATCGCGCGCAGCAACTCGTCTTTTTTCATCGCCGAGACCCCATGGATACTTTCTATTCCCATGGCAATCTCACGCAGTTCCTTGACGGTGCATTTATCCAGCGGTTTTTCCTCAGACATGGAGCATCTCCTTTCGTAATCACTATTGAGTTCTGCCGGGATAAGTTTTTATACTACACAAACTACCGGCGAAAATCAAATCGTCGGAACCTGCCGCCGCTTGTTTGCTTTCATCGTGGCCGGCGGTAAAACGTTCGTCCCCATTAAGGAAAGCATCAATGCCTCAAAGAAAAAACGACCTGCGGCGCCGCATCAAAACGGTTCTTTCGAACGACCGTGACAAGCTTCTGCGTCAACTGGACCGCCTCGAATACCATGAAATGCGTGGAGGAGACGACGCCGCGATCGCAGAAAAGAAAAGGGCTTTCGAGCAGGGGTTGGCCCGGGCCGAAGAGAAAAAAACCCGGCGACTGAAGGAGCGTCCCCGCGTCGTCTACGGCGGCGATCTTCCCATACTGGCACAGCGAAAGACAATCATCGACGCCGTCCGCCGTCACCAAATAATTGTTGTGACGGGAGAAACAGGGTCAGGCAAAACCACGCAGCTTCCCAAGATGTGTCTCGAGGCGGGACGGGGCGTTCACGGCCTGATCGGCTGCACCCAGCCGCGAAGAATCGCCGCTGTTTCTGTTGCAAGTCGGGTTGCGGAAGAACTCGGTGGACAGGTGGGACAATCAGTCGGTTATAAGATCCGTTTTGAAAATAAAACCGGCCCCCGGGGATATGTCAAGTTCATGACCGACGGGATCCTGCTCATGGAGGCACAGTCCGACCCGTTCCTCAGGAGCTACGACACGCTCATCATCGACGAGGCACACGAACGGAGCATCAATATCGACTTCATCCTGGGCTTCCTCAAAAAACTGGCGGCAAAACGGAACGACCTCAAGATCATCATAACCTCGGCTACCATCGATCCTGAAAAATTCTCGCGCGCCTTTGACGAGGCCCCCGTTATAGAAGTTTCAGGACGTACCTGGCCGGTCGAAATCCGCTATCGTCCCGCCGACCAGTCAGAAAGCGACGAAGCGTCATCGCCCCACATCGAAGCGGTCCTCGACGCCGTGAAAGGATTAAAAGAACGCCGTGAAGGCGGAAACATCCTGGTTTTCATGCCCACGGAACAGGACATCCGCGAGACGTGCGAGTCACTCGAAGGCAGGCGTTATCGAAACACCCTGGTCCTGCCCCTCTACGCGAGGCTTCCCGCGGCAAGGCAGCGGCTCATTTTTCAGTCCACCCGCGAGGACAAGATCATCGTCGCCACCAACGTGGCCGAAACATCGATCACCGTGCCGGGCATTCGCTACGTGATTGACACGGGACTCGCCAGGCTCGCCGAATACCGGCCGCAGAGCCGGACCGTGGGACTTCCCGTGAAAGCAGTGGCAAAAAGCAGCGTCGTCCAGCGGACGGGACGGGCGGGCCGTCTCGCCCGGGGAATCTGCATCAGGCTGTACTCGGAAGAAGATTTCGAAAAGCGACCCGATTTCACGCCGCCCGAAATACTGCGCACCAATCTCGCCGAGGTTATTCTCCGCATGCTTCACCTGAATCTCGGCGACATTGCCTCTTTTCCGTTCATAGACAAACCCCGTCCACGCAATATCCGAGACGGCTACGACATCCTCCTGGAACTGGGAGCGATCACGGCAGAAAACGGCGGATACGCGCTTACCGAACGGGGACGACACATGGCCGTTATGCCGCTCGATCCCCGCATTTCCCGTATCGTCCTTGAAGCGGTCAAAGAGAACTGCCTCAAAGAGATACTGGTGATCGCCGCGGCGCTTTCCGTCCAGGACCCACGCGAGAGACCGCCTGACATGGAACAGGAAGCGGAGCGAGCCCAGAAAGCGTTTGTCAATCCCGCTTCGGATTTCATAACCCTGCTCAATATATGGAACGCCTTCCATCGATCTTCGTCCGGAAAATCGGGAAAGGGGAAACGATCCTTTTGCCGGAAACAGTTTCTTTCCTTCCGGCGCATGAAAGAATGGTCGAGCGTCCGCGATGAACTCGCGGAAATTCTCGATGAATCGGGGTTGCCATCCGAAGCATCCGGCAGCGGCAATCTTGTTGGAGAACAACTGTACGAGGCGATTCACAAATCAATTATTGCCGGATACCTGTCCCAGATTGCTGTAAAAAAAGAAAAAAACATGTACCACTTCGCAAAGGGTCGGGAAGCCATGCTTTTCCCGGGATCAGGGCTTTTCAACGGCGGTGCGGCCTGGATTGTATCAGCCGAAATAGTCGAAACGTCGAGGTTGTTCGCCCGAATGAACGGCATGATCAAAAGCGAATGGCTGGAAGAGGTGGCCGGCTCATTCTGCCGGAAATCATGGTCAGAACCGCGCTGGGATCCCCTCCGAGGCGAAGTGGTGGCAACAGAGCAGGTATCGCTTTTCGGCCTTGTTATCGTGGCGGGACGCACCGTTTCTTATGGCCCCGTCAACATCGATGAAGCGTCGGAGATATTCGTCAAGCAAGCTCTCCTGGAGGAAGGCATCACGCCGCTCCCGCCTTTTCTAAAACACAACCGGGTTCTTATCGACCGCGTGGAAGCAATGGAAAATAAGATCAGAAAGCGAACGATTCTTGTTGACGAGGAAGACATGGCGCGTTTCTATCGGGAGCGCCTGGGACCGGCATATGATGTCAGGACCCTTAAAAAAATTATTCGACAAAAAGGTTCCGACGATTTTCTCAGAATGCGTGAAGAAGACCTGCGCCGATGGCTGCCCGCGGAAGAACTGGAACGCTATCCTGACCAGGTCGACGTGGGGGGCGAACGGTTTTCCCTTACCTATCGCTTCGAACCCGGCTCTGCAAAAGACGGTGTGACCCTGAACATTCCCCCTCGCCTTCTGCACGCCGTCGCCGGCAGGTCACCTGACCTGAAAATACCCGGCCTGCTTCGGGAAAAAATCCACGCCCTGCTCAAGGGACTGCCGAAGGAATACCGCAGACACATTATACCCGTCGGCACGACGGCGGACCGACTCGCTGATCTGTTGAACAGCGAAACCGCCGGTGACGATGCCTCCTTCCTTCAGGCCCTGTCGTCAGCTCTCAAAGAACAGTTCGGCGTCGCCGTCCCGGCCGCCTCATGGCCGGTCGACAGCCTTCCCGCTCACCTGGCCGTCCGCTATGCCCTGGTGGACGGTAAAAAAAACAGGGAGCTCAGGGCATCGCGTAATCTCGGCGACCTGGTATCGGACAGCGTCGATCACACTATCGACGAAGATCTTGAACGGGCCGTGCGCGCCGGGGAGCAAGGCCCTTTTAATGCGTGGGATTTCGAAGACCTGCCCCGGTGGATCGACATCCCGCTGAAACAAAAAAAAATAATGCGTGCCTATCCCGCCCTGTCGGACGAAGAAAGCGCCGTCTACGTGCGCCTGTACAGAACTGAAGAAGAGGCACTTTTCAAACACGCGGAAGGCGTCCGGCGCCTCTACGAACTGCATTTCGCAAAAGACAGGAAATACCTGCTGCACTGTTTGCAACTTTCCGAGAACCTCAGGAAATCTATTCCCTGGCCGGGCGGCGCAAAGGTGTTTGAAGACATGCTCACGCGTGTCGCGGTACGGCGACTTATCAGCGGAACTGTCCGTGAGCGGGATGAATTTCTTCGCCAGGCGGCGCAGGCCCGTCCTATCATTTTTGAGACGGCACAAGAAATTATGACCTCCGTCGAACCGGTGGTCAGGCTTTACACGGAAATCAGGCGCCGTCTTTCGGACATGAAAAAAACAGGCCGCGGCAACGCCGCAACCAGTGCCTTCATCGACCTTCTGAAAAATCACCTCGACTGGCTTGTTCCACCGGATTTTCCGGCCCGATTCGACAAAAACCGGCTTTCACGACTTCCCGTTTACCTCAGGGGATTGTCAATCAGAGCTGAGCGTGGCATCTCTCATCTTGAAAAGGACAAGGCAAAGGCCGACAAGGCCGCTCCGTTTGAAAACGCCCTCGAGGAAATTCGGCAATCGCTTCCGCCCTTCTCGTCGGAGCAAAAACAACGTTCCCTGGATGAATTCGCCTGGATGATCGAGGAATATCGGCTGTCACTGTTCGCCCCCGAGCTGAAAACCGCCGAAACCGTTTCTTCACGGCGCCTGGAAAAGCGCCTGGCCGAGATCACCGCCATGGTATGAGGTCAAAAACGCCTGTTCTCATCGTTAACCGGGAGCAGCCGGGCCGTCTCCATTCGTCCCGCGCCTTATTCTCTTTCCAGCCCCAACAGGCGCCATGCCGCGCGTACGAGAAGATAGCCCGCCAACGCAGCCGCCGCCCCCAGGATCATACCGCCCAGGACGAGGTAAAATCCGTTGGCGAAGTAATGCGCCGTAGTACCGTGAAACCCGTAAGCCTTGATAAATGGAGGGAGACAATCGACGATCCAGCGGCCCACCCTGAACGCCGCCGTGTAAATGGGAACCGCCGTCAGCGGGTTCGTGATCCAGCACGCAACGAGTGCCGCGGGCAGGTTCACTCTGAGCCAGATCGCCATGATGGCGCTTACCGGCATCTGTATCGAGATGGTGGGAGTAAAGGCTATAAAAAGACCGAGCGCCACCCCTCCGGAGAGTGAACGCTCGCTTATATGCCATATCTCGCGCGCGAACAGGCGATCGCCCAGAAGACGGTGGACATAGACGCCGCGAAGACGATCCTTGCTGTCCAGCACAACCGCCAGTTTCTTTTTTATCCTTCGAGCGAGGGTTCGGGATATCAGATGCGCATCCTCATTAGTATGTCGCGAAACATTACTTGACCAGCATTACAGGACATTGCGAGAGGAGCGCTACCTTGTAGCTGATCGTTCCCCAGCCCTGCGCCGGCTGATTGATGTCGACCGCGTGTGAATTCATGATGATGAGCCCCGTGTTTCGCTGCTGAGCGTAATTGAGAATTTCCAGGCTGCGATTGCCGAAAAGAATATGTGTGTGAATATCGACGGTTCCGTCCCGGTAAGGCGCGACAAGATCATCCATGTCTTTCAGCGCCTTGCGCTCGAGTTTCCGGTAGAAGGATTCCAGTTCGGAATACTCCGTATTCACGAGTGTTTCGATGACATGCAAAAGATCAATGGAACCTTCATAACGACCGGCTATATTAACGGCTATATCCAGCGACCTGCGGCATTTCTCGGAAAAATCAACCGGCACCAGCACGCGACTGAACATGGGCATTCTCCTTGCGGAAGGAACATGCGCTCGTTCCCGCCTGTCGACGAAATGTGTTTTCCGTCGCCAAAAAAGGGGTCATGAAGCCTGCCTTCATAACCCCTCGTAATTATTGGTGGCGGTGCAGGGAATTGAACCCCGGACACTACGGATATGAGCCGTATGCTCTAACCAGCTGAGCTACACCGCCGCTCGCTTTCGGACGGGGGGTTATTATCCTAGAATTCACGCCCTGTCAAGAACATTAAAGATTCAGGTCATAGGCGACAATGACGCTCTGGGACGTGGGCAGCACCAGCGCCAGGACTATCTGTTTTCTTCCGTCATTATCAAGATCCTTGAACTGGTAATCCGTCACGTAGCCTTGAATCTCCTTCGTTTTCCAGTTTTCCAGGAGACCCATGCCGTCCCATTCGAAACCGTAAATCTCGCTGCGGTTGAAAAGTTTCACGTTTTGAAGCAGCCGACCCACGGGCGATCTGTTCTTCACCAGGATCACCTCGTTCTTTCCGTCCCCCCTGAGATCGTAGGTAAGAATCCGCACGTTGGCGTAAGCGTTTTCCAGGTGAGCGTCGCGACTTTCTTCAAGGACGGAAGGTTGAGGATTATATTCGATGAGGTTGTCTGTTCCTCCGTAAGCGTCGTCGCTTCGCCAGAGCAGTTCCTGTCCCGCCCCGAAAGCGTGGATCTGTTGCAGCGGTTTACTCGTTTTTTGATACACATTCAGGCGGTCATACTCGTCAAGAGCGATAACCCGTTCCGTTCTTCCCCCGTCCAGGCTCGCCAGTGTTGTTCCGAAAACGGACAGCCCTTGGGGAATCGGCATCCGCCGACCATCCCGGAGTTCTTCCCCGTCCCAGACCATTTCGTGAATCGGGTTTTCAAAGGCGGCGTTCATGCCTATTTCCTGCCCCAGCAGGCAGGGACCGTCAGCCGTTTCTATAACCCGGAGAAACCGCCGGACGTCTTCCGCGATGTGCTTGAAGGAATCACCGTCGTATTCGACGACAAAAGAATATAGATGGTCTCTTCTCATGTTCGTTACGATGATTTCCGGTATTCCGTTTTCATTAATGTCGGCCACATCGACCGAGATATGGTTATCGTATGATTTCCCGGCCAGAGTTAGCTTGAGAATGAATCCGCCCTCTTCAAGCCGGTAGATGTAGATGTTTGTTCGATCTATGATCACTATTTCGTTTTTGCCGTCGTCATCGACGTCCCCGATATCCATGCCCTTGAACTTTTTAGGGTAACGGGGACTCATTATAAACCCTCTTCGGTCGAGAATTTCCGGCGTCATGATAAATGATGGATTAACAACCGAGGTGAGCGTTCCCCGGCTGGATTGCAGTACATCCAAAGCTTCACCTGTCTTCGGCGACGCCTCTCTGACCTGTTCTTCCCGCTGGCCCGACTGCGGCTTGATTACGGGAGGCGAAACCGTTTCCGCCTCGTCGACAAGTTTTTCGCCTCGTGCGTGCGCGCTGATTTTACGGGCAAAATCGCCGATCTTCGGAATAACGTCGTCCATACCCCGGGTCTGTTCGAAAACGCCGACCGGCGTTGTGTAAGCTTCCACATCGAGCAATTTGCCGTCAAGGCTGACGCTGTTCCCTATCTTGGTGATACTGCCCCACACCACGTAGTCGAGACCGAGTTTTTTTCCTATTTCATAGGCGTCCGATGCGACCAGGTCCTTTCCCTCCGTCTTTTCGAAGGCCGCCGCCATCGTTTCCTTGTCGGCGACGCGTATCTCTTCACTGGACGAAAGTCGGGATATGAGCATATCCCAGACACCGTTTCTCACGTAATCAAGGTTTTCCGAACTGTGAATCGTGAAGGGCAACACACCCAGTTTTTTCTGTTCTGCCGCGACGGCCGGTCGGAATGTAAACGCCGCAACCAGCATTATCACGGCAAACATCATTGCGAACTTCTTCATAGGTGGCTCTCCTCGCCTCGCATTTCTTTTCTTCTATACCATTCCCGCCGATTATCCTCTCGAGGAAATGATGGCCAGTATTTCATAATCACCCGTGATTGGCAACCTGAACCTGCTTTCAGGAATGCCCCGCAGCGGGGGCGGTGTTCCCGTGTCCATAACCGTCACGGGCCGTGTCACGCAGCACTATGCCACTGTCGCCCGGTTCCTGAAATAGGCGAGAATATCGGAAAAATCCCGATAATAAAAGCAATCCCTTCCCATTTCACGGTACTTTCGGTACAGAACATCCCGGGCGAAAATGAGATCCGCTTCTTCGGCCGGGCATAAATCCGACGGACCGTCGCCCACGTAAATAATTGTTTTGTAGTTCGGTCGCAACCGCCTGAGTATGGCAAGCTTGCAATTGCCGCAAAGATTGCATTCCTCGTTACGGTGGGGGAATTCGACCGTCATGGTCCGATTCTTTTCAAAAACAATCCTGTTGGCGTAATACGTGATGTCCGCGAGACCGTATCTTTCGAGCAGCGTCTCGATATAGAAATCAAACCCGTCAGAAGCTATGACCACGTCATGACCGTTTGCCGTACAATAATCATAAAACGCCGGGAAATCGGGATCGAGCCCGCCCCGGTCGAGCACAAAACGACGCATTTCCTCGGGACTTGTTCGCATATGAACGGCGATTTTCCGATAGGCTTCCTGGGAACCAATGTCGCCATTCACATAATCGCGGGTCACCTGTTTCCACTCATCATTGGTGGAAAAAAATCTCAGAATATCGCGGCCCATGTCGTTCGGACTGAGGGTTCCGTCGAAATCGCAGAGGAACAGCACTCCGCTCCCGGCCCGGATCGATGAATCCCCGGCTGCCGTCACTTCCCGGAACCTTTTCGGTGGTCTTTCAGATGATCCCCCAAAAGATATATTCCCAGAGCAATCAGCAGGACGGGAACGATATAGGCAGTCACCCGCTCCACCTGGTCGCCGAAATTGCCGATCACGAAAAACACCACCCCCACGATTCCGATAAACCAGCCGCCCAGGTCCCTGCTTTTTTGCAACAGCGTCGATACGGCGATGACTATGAGCAGCAGGGGCCAGCTTTTCGAAAACTCATAAAGCTCCATCGTGTTAAGAATAATAAGAACCCCCAGCACGATAAGAATAAGCGCGCCGGTCAGTTTTCGTTTTTTTTCAACTCGCTCCACGTTTTTTCGCTCCTTCCGGCAACGTCAGCACCGTTTTCGTATCAACGCGCACAGGTTTTATTCCTTTTCCGCCAGCTTCATAAACGGTTTAAAAAGATCGATAGGGATGGGAAACAGCGTGGTTGAATTGTTTTCCGCCGCCACTAATGTGAGAGTCTGCAGGTACCGAAGCTGCAGGGAGATAGGCTGTTTCGCGATTACTTCACCGGCTTCGTAGAGTTTCTGGGCCGCCTGGAACTCCCCTTCGGCCGCGATGACCTTGGCCCGCCGTTCCCGTTCCGCTTCCGCCTGTTTCGCCATGGCGCGTTTCATCGTTTCCGGCAGGTCGATATGTTTCACTTCCACATTGCTCACCTTGATGCCCCAGGCATCGGTGTTCTGATCAAGAATGCGCTGTAACTGGGCGTTTATTTTTTCCCGCTCAGAAAGCAGCTCGTCCAGCTCGATTTCGCCGCAAACGCTTCGAAGGGTTGTCTGGGCCAGCTGGGAGGTCGCGTACAGGTAATTTTCCACTTCGACGATCGCCTCGTTTGCCGTGAGAACCCTGAAATAAATAACGGCATTGACGCTGATGGAAACGTTGTCCCTGGTTATCACGTCCTGCGGCGGAACATCCATGGTAATGGTCCGCATATCCACTTTGACGAGGCGATCGATGATCGGAATCAGTATGATCAGTCCCGGACCCTTCGTGGCTATTACCCGTCCCAACCGGAATATGACGCCCCGCTCATACTCGTTGAGAATGCGGATGGCCGACGCCAGGAACAGGAGCACCAGTATTACGATGGTTGTTAAAGTATACAGCATGATTTTTCTCCTTTCAGCAACCTGCTTTTATGTCTCCCCCTCCATGGGTTCCACCTCAAGAATCAATCCCTTGACGGCGGTCACCCGAACAGCCGTTCCCTCCTCGATGTCCCGAGAACCGACGGCGTTCCAGTATGAACCCATGACGAACACTCTGCCGCCATTCCGGTGAACAGGCGCTACAGCCCGCCCCGTAGCCCCGATCATTCCCTCAACCCCGGTGGCGGGCTTTCTGCTGTGGGCCTTGACGGCAAGACCGATAACGGTAATAAAAAAAAGACTGACCAGAACAACGGCGGGAATCATTACCTCGAAAGAAACCCTGAGAGCCGGATCGGGAGTATCAAACAATAAAAGCGAGCCCAGGGCAAGCGATATGATCCCCGCCACTGAAAGCATGCCGTAACTTGTTATCATGATTTCAGCCACAAAAAGTATTACTGCGAAAATTATCAGCAGCACTCCCGCGTAATTGACGGGCAGCGTCTGCATGGCAAAAAAAGCGAGAAGAAGGGACATGGCGCCGACGACCCCGGGCAGAATGGCGCCGGGGTTTGAAAACTCGAAATACAAACCCGCCAGTCCGATCAGCAACAGCAGGTAAGCTATATTTGGATTCGCCAACGTTGTCAATATTTTATCCCTGAATCCCATGGATTTGTGATGCAGCACGGCGCCGGCGGTCGACAGGGTCGCAGCACCCGACGGAAGTTCTATTTCACGCCCGTCAATCTGCGACAGGAGATCCTGCAGGTTCGAAGCCACCATGTCGATCACGTTCTGCCTGAGCGCTTCTTCGGCAGTGATAGAAACACTTTCCCGAACAACCGCGTCGGCCCATTCCGTGTTCCTTCCCCTGCGTTCGGCAATACCGACGGTATAGGCAACCGCGTCGTTGACCACTTTTTTCTCCATGGTTTCGTCCATTTTTCCGCCCAGCCCCATGGCCACCGGGTGGGCCGCCCCGATGTTCGTCCCGGGCGCCATGGCCGCCACGTGAGCCGCCATGGTGATCATCACGCCTGCGGAGGCCGCCCTTGCACCTGGAGGCGCCACGTAGACAACGACCGGAATCGGCGAATTCAGCACGGCCTTGACTATGTCGCGCATGGCCGTATCAAGGCCGCCCGGCGTGTCGAGCTGAATGACAAGACCCGCAGCACCGGACAGACGGACCTCGTCGAT
>JAGYOR010000160.1 GCA_018399535.1 Deltaproteobacteria bacterium
TGATAAGCGCTTTCTTCATCGTGGAACTCCTTTCGCGTATAGCGAATCACGTCTTTGACCGGGGATCGGACGTTGCTCTCTCAGCGAACGAAATCCCGGAGCACATAATACCAGTATCCGTATACTTCGCGCATGGCTTTTTCTGTTTGCAGCAGGCTCTGGGCCCACGGCATACAATCAAGGATTGTTAATGTCTGACCGGTCGATACCTGGAAGTCGACGGGAAAAGGTTCGACCCGAAGCCCGCTCCGTTCAAAAAGAAACCGGGCGCGCCTCATGTGATAGGCCGATGTCACGAGAATGATTCGGGGCGAAGGTCCGATGCCGTCACGTCCGGCAAGCAGCTTCGACACCGCCGCGGCTTCTTCGGCCGTGTTGACGACCTCCTCCGTCGTCAGCATGTCGCTCAGTGGAATACCCAGGTCTGACGCGTAATCCATCAGGACGCGGCCTTCCAGCTTCGCGTCCTCTGTCCAGGGAATCCAGCCGCCCGTAAACAGCAGAAGCGGGGCCTTCCCCGCCCGGTAGAGTTCGACGCCTCCGAAAAAACGGTCCGCGTCGCGCCACTCGTTGACGGGAGGATCGCCGGGCGCCAGCGTTCGCCCGCCTCCCAGGACGACAATCGCGTCGGCTCGCGGCACATCGGCCACCGGGCGGCGGACCTCCCAGCCTTCCACGATCCGCGTGAAGAAATCACTCGCGACAGGCGTTGCAGAAATCCAGAGCAACGCGAGACCGGCCAGGCATAACCTCCGCTTCCTGAAAAGAACACCGGCGAGGACCAGGATAAAAGTCAGGCCCAGGGGCAGAACGAAAAAAGGCAGAAATTTATGCAGAATAATCATAAGGGCAGGAGGAGACCTTGAGACCTTTCTTGCATAACCTCACAAAACCAGCAAATTTTTCATACACCCTATAGCCGGTGCATACCCTTGCGGGTACACAGGCCGGTATCCAGTGTTGTCAAGTACGTTCCGGATTCTCCCCAAAGGGGACCTTGCCGGGTCAAACCAGGAATAGCAGGAAAGACGATTATGCATAGGTTGCGATTAAGGGGTTTCTTCATCTTTTTCCACCAAGATAAGGTAAGGAAAATTGGAAGAGTAAATCCCCTGCCCGCCAGGGAGGAAGGGCAAAATCCGGAGGAATGCATCTTATCCAGGTGGAGAAGGGGAGAAATAATGGAGGAAGGGACCCCCTTTTTTCAATGTTGATCGGAGAGCAGGAAAACGGATCTCTTTGTCCAGCCGGAAGCACTAATAATGGACCCTTCCTACAGAACAACGCGCCGCGAGGGAGAAAGATTATCCTGTATGAGAGAGCCCGGAATGTCCGCTTCCTTATACCGATTACGCTGAAAGGTTTCGAGGAAAAACCCCCGCTCATCCCGGAAAATGTCGGGCGTCGCCAGAATCAGCCCCGGAATATTGAACAGTTCAATTTTCATCAATCAAGTCCACCGATTATAATTTCCATCAGGTATTTACCGAAATCACTGCCGCCCAGTTCCTCCGCCAGGAGGATCGCCTGTTTCCGGTCGATGTATCCCATGCGCCAGGCGATTTCTTCCGGGACGGCGATTTTCAGACCTTGGCGGGATTCGATGGTGTGAACAAAGTTGGACGCTTGGAGAAGAGATTCCGGGGTCCCCGTATCAAGCCAGGCTGTCCCGCGACCTAAAAGTTCTACCTTTAATGCGCCTTCCCTCAAGTAGAGGTTGTTCAGATCAGTAATCTCCAATTCTCCTCGTGCCGATGGTTGTAGCGACCGTGCCATGTCCACGACCCGATCGTCATAAAAATATAAGCCCACCACGGCGAAGTGAGACTTGGGCAACTTCGGTTTTTCCTCCAGCGACGTGACCTGACCTGCCTTATCGAAGGCAACCACGCCATATCGCTCGGGATCGCGGACCCAGTAGCCCAAAATGGTGGCGCCCTCATTATCCCTGGCGTTTCTCTGAAGTGTCGAGGGAAGCCTGTCGGCATAAAAAATGTTATCACCGAGAATGAGACAGGCGGCATCACCATCCAGAAAATCGGCACCAATGAGAAAAGCCTGTGCCAGTCCACCTGGGTGAGGCTGCCCGGCATAGGAAAGAGAAATTCCCCACTGGGATCCGTCACCGAGAAGTTCCCTGTATAGGGGCAGATCGCGGGGCGTACTGATGATAAGAATCTCCCGAAGACCCGACAGCATGAGTGTGGTCAAGGGGTAATAGATCATAGGCTTGTCATAAACGGGCAGCAACTGCTTGCTCGTCACTCGCGTTATAGGATAAAGCCGCGTGCCGCTGCCACCAGCCAGAATAATGCCTTTCATAGATACCTCTGATTACCTGCTACCGTAGTTTTCATTCACCCATCCATGATATTCCCCCGATGTGATCGACTCCACCCAGTCCATGTTATTCAGGTACCAGTCTATCGTCCGGGCGATGCCCTCCTCGAAGTCGACGCCGGGGCGCCAGCTTAGCTCCCTTTCGATCTTCGAGGCGTCGATGGCATAACGCAGGTCGTGACCGGGGCGGTCGGCGACGAAGGTGATGAGCTTGCGCCCCGTGCCTGATGGCCGGTTCAGCCGCTGGTCCACGAGATCGCAGAGGATGTGAACGATCTCGATATTCTTTTTCTCCTCGCCGCCGCCGATATTATAGGTTTCACCGGGCGATCCCTTTTCGAGAACCGTCAGCAGCGCGTCGCAGTGATCCACCACGTACAGCCAGTCTCGCACGTTGCTGCCGTCTCCATAGACGGGCAGGGGCTTCTCGTTGAGGATATTGAAGATTATGAGGGGAATCAGTTTCTCGGGAAACTGGTAGGGGCCGTAGTTGTTGGAACAGTTGGTAATCATCGTCGGCAGGCCGAAGGTACGGTGATAGGCCCGCACGAAATGATCCGCCGCCGCCTTGGACGCCGAGTAGGGGCTTGAAGGATCGTACCGGGTCGTTTCGGTGAAGGAGCCTTCAGCCCCCAGACTGCCGTACACTTCATCCGTCGATACGTGCAGGAACCGGAAGCCGGGAGCGACCCGTCCTGCTTTCCAGGCCTCCAGGCCGGCCTGGAGCATTTTGAACGTGCCCGTCACGTTGGTGTCAACGAACGCCGCCGGACCGAGTATGGAACGGTCAACGTGGGATTCCGCCGCGAAGTGAATCACCCCGGAAATCTCGTTCTCGTCGAAGATACGTTTCAGCAGGTCCCCGTCGGTGATATCACCGTGAACGAAACGATGCCTGCCGCCGTCCAGGTCGCTGATGCTTCCGAAGTTTCCCGCGTAGGTCAACGCGTCAAGATTGATGAGCCGCCAGTCCGGCCGCGTCTCCATAACCCGGCGCACGAAATTGACGCCGATGAATCCGCAGCCGCCTGTTACAAGATAGGTGTGCATGGTGCCCTCGCGAATATTTATAGTTTTTAGATATTATAATCGTTGAAATATGGTTAGGTATCGAGATCTTTGAATAATGTCCCTTCCCGTCATTCCGGCGGAGGCCGGAATCCAGAAAGTACTTGATGATACTGGATACCGGATCAAGTCCGGCATGACAACATTGAAGTAGAAAGGGTAAGGTCCCGTCAAGTAATGTTCGCAATTTCGGGTAACGAGTCCATCGTCATCTTCCGATTACGCTGCCTTTCGTAGTGCCGCTCGTTGTTCTTCTATG
>JAGYOR010000161.1 GCA_018399535.1 Deltaproteobacteria bacterium
TGCGTCATGTCGATTACTTTTATGCCGTCCAAAGCACCATTACTCATTCTTTTCCTCCCTCCGTGTGTTTGCAAAACAAGTTATCTGTTCATGGTATTCAGTATTTTCAGCACAATACATTGACCACCGTCAGTGTCGGAAAACACCGGGAAGCGGAACGTCCGTGACTATTCTGTGAGTATCGCGCCTGTCCAAGCCGGCCATATTCGCGATCCGCCGACAAAAGAACGGATTCCCCCTTCCCGGCGTATTACTTACAGCAGTTCTTCGTGAGGAATTTGTGCTCCTCTCTGGCACTCTTTGGGAACAACGCAGACGCCGGTAGCCCTGGCAACCAGAATGGGTTCGCTCAGCACGTCACAGGCGGAAGGATATTCGGCATCCTTGACCGGCTGCGCCACCTTCCAGACCTCGAATTCCATTGTTCGCGAGGTGTTCCCCATCTTGGTAAACCAGCCGACGGCCTCAAGAAAATCTCCCGCATACACCGGGGCCAGAAATTCCGCGTCCTTGTACGCCCTGAATAATCCTTCATCTCCGTCACTCCATATGAGCAGCTCGGTCGCCACGTCGCCGAGTAAATCAAGCATGTGGGAACCGTTGACGAGGCCGCCCGCGTAGTGTGCGTCGTGTTCACTCATTCTGAGTCTGATCATTGCTTTTTTCATGGCTAATTCCTCCTGTTACAGTACCGGCGAGGGAACATCCCTCTGTACCGATGTAATTAAGCGCTTTCTTCCCGCGACCCTTTTGGCCGGCGGAAGAACCCGGCAGGCTGTCACCGAATAACGGGAGGGCCTGCCAGGCGTCTCGTGAAACAGTCAATAGCTTCAGGAAAGACCGTCTCTCGGGCGGCCTTCCCTGACGTCTTGCAGATTACAAGAGAACGGCGTCACGTATTCCGCGTGGCCGAAGATCAGTCCGCCGACTCTGTTTTATTGCGATTTTTATAATAGAAATGGCCTATCAGGGCGCCGGCAATCGCAAGCGTCACCCAGCCGAACCCCGCTCCTCCAAGGGGAAAGAGGGCTTTGACATGCTCCAGGGTGGAACCCGCTCCCATCAGATTTGCGTACCCGATGAGACCGTCAAACAGCCCCCAGACAAACGCACCGATTGTTCCCCCGGTCCGCGCACCTCTCAATTTCGGCGCCAGCAGAACAAAGAGAACAAGGACGATTGCAGGTGGATAAACAATATTCAGAATGGGTGCGGTTAACGTGATGATCTGCGTCAGGCCGATCATGCTCACCAGGCAGCTGGCGGCCAGGGTCACTATGGCGCAATTTCTGTAGCCTATCTTGCCCTGACTGGCCTCTTCAAAGTAGGAAGCCGTCCCGCCGCCGAGGCCGACCGCCGTCGTCAGGGCCGCGAAAACGAGGGCTATATTAAAAATGGTACCGCCTATCTGACCCCATGAATTGATGATGACGGTCGCGTAAAGACGGGCGTAGGAAACGTCCTTGAACAGATCCCCCGTATTGGCCCCCACGATCATCTGAAAGAAATGGCTTGTACCAAGGATGATAAAACCAATTATTCCAGCCATGGCCAGGTATTTGCCCACCTGGCTGGTCGCGACCTTTTTCCCCTGCGTCAGGGTCGCGATGACGATGCCGGCAAACATGAGCGCCGCCGGTAGATCCATGGTCTGATAACCGTTTATAAAACCGTAATAGAAAGGACTCTCGCTGAAAGCGGGCTCCACCCAGCTTGACAGGGGTTGGAGCATACTTTTAACGACAACGGCGACCACGGTTAATACCAGGACGGGAAGGAGAAATTTCGCAATTTTATCGATGATCTCTTCCTTCTTGAAGAGGAACCAGTAAGCCACCAGGTAATAAACGATAGTAAATAAAACCATGGGAATAAAAGGAGAGTAGTCTATGCCGACTAGCTGACATATAGCGTCCCATGAAGCCGCGCTCATTCGTGGAATGACAAAGAGCGGCCCGAGAACAAGGACCGTCAGACCGCCGAAAATCTGCGCGAAGCGCGGACCGACTGAATAGGCGAGCTTGAAGAGGGACCCTTCCCTGGCCACCGCCAGGTAGCCCATGGCCGGGAAGAGGATGCCCGAGATAAAGACACCGAGATAGGCAGTCAGCACGGCGTTTCCGCTCTGCTGCCCCCACGTTACCGGCCACAACATGCATGATGCCCCAAAATGCATGGCGAAAACCGACCCACCGATGGCAAGAATCGCCAGCGGTGTAATGACATTAGAGGAATTGTTCTTCATCGTTCTCCCTTTCCTTTCTTAATGATTTTGAACAACCAAATCGCGAGCCAGGCGTAAAGAAAAGCTGCGGCGCCGCATCTCTCCTGTTTCCTGCCGCGACATGCCTCCTGCCGAAATATGTTCCTTTCTCTATTCACGCTGAAAAAACAGTTTCGGACCGGGCCTGCATCTGCCGTGACATTGTTCGGTCGCGCGTGGATTGCCCATCACCCGATTTCAGCTTTTTCAAAAACTCATAGAGTTTGCTGTCTGGTGAAATGGCAAGATACATGCCATAGTAAAATAATTAAAATAATCAATATATTAGGTATATTTTCGGGATCAACGGGTCATGTGCCATATTGAAACAGTACTTGCGTTTTTCTTTCGGGATTGTTATGCGGGGGGAGGAAAAACCCGGAACGTTCCATAATGAAACATGTTTCATTGTGGTCCAAAAAAGGCGGACGCTTCAACGGCCCTGCTGTCTGCAGCTTCAATCTGTCAGAAAATCCTGAGAAATTGGTTGTTGTGGCCCGACAAGACCTGTTGCCGCCGGACCGTCACAGAGTCGGTTCTTACCGTCGAAGATACCGTACCGTTCGGTGTCGGACGCTCCACATGGCCGGGGTCGAATAAATGCCGCTGTTTCTGAGATCCGGGCATTTGACGCGGCACCCGCGACAGGTTGTTTCAGGTTGATTGAATGACTCGTAAACGCCATACTGGACAAGCATTACAGCCCCCCCGATTCAATTATTCAAATCCGGCTGATCATTCCGGCGACATCACGGAGAACCCTGATAGGGAATCCACTGAACGGGTGGAGCTGTCATATCTTGTTGAAGGGCTTCAGGACATTTTACGATTAAATGTCTTTTTTTCCGGCACTGTCTTTGTATGCGATGAAAAGGGCGGAATAGTTTTTACCGAAGACGGCCAGAAACTGTTACGCGCGATTCCCGGTCATCACTGCTGGCTGGAACAAAGCATGGGAACCAACGCGATAGGCCGGGCGCTCCGCGAACTTCAAACGACGGTCATCAAGGGCGGAAAGCATCAGAAACCTGAACTGCACAATGCTGTCACCGTCGGCGTTCCCGTTCTCGTAGACGACCACCTGATCGGGTGCGTGGGTTTTCTCGATACCGTCGGCAACAGGGTGGACCTGGGACTTGTTAGGAAATTCATCGAAAGCGCCGTGTTCGCCACCAAAAAAATAATAGAAGCCAGGAAAAAGGTGGATGAAGTATTTCTCCTCAAAAATTTTCTGAACGATTACGAGGACAACCGTGCCGCAATGATCTGGGACGCAAACGGAACAATCTGCCAGCTCAATAAACAGGCTGAAATCCTGCTGGGAATGTCGCGCGA
>JAGYOR010000162.1 GCA_018399535.1 Deltaproteobacteria bacterium
CAGTCGCCCCCCGTGCGGGGGCGTGGATTGAAACACGTGAGCTCCCTCCTACGTCGCTTTCGTAACCGGTCGCCCCCCGTGCGGGGGCGTGGATTAATCAAAAAATCTGTCCAAAGAATCGTTGACAAATAATACAGTATAAACCTATGTATCGAGAGGAAATTGACCGTGTGTAAGCGGATTGCGATTGCCTTTGTGCTGATGTGTCGGCCTGGCGTCCCGGGATACGCGCCGTGGTATGCGGCGTCTCGCTGTGCCCGGTAATGTTCATTCTTTTTTTTGGTTATCCCGTGATAACAAAATAAGGAGGGAAAATAATGACCACTCTTTCCGAATACCGAATCGCGGGCCGCCGTCTGACCGAGGCGCTCCGGCTCTACACCGATCCGGTGGCCGTCAAGTACATTACCGATACGGATGAAATTCCTTCTCAGGTGGTTCGTCCTTCAGCGCGGGGACAGAAATGGTCGCTGTGCCAGGCCTTTACCTACAGTCGAAGGTGGAAAATGCATGTGGCCATGACCGCGGAGGATAATTTCTGTGTTCCCGCTACTGTCGCTCATCGGTGGGAATATGTCCCTGAGGAAGAGCTGATCGAAAGTCAGGTGCGCCAGGGATGGCACAGCGACAGGGAGGCAGAGGAAAAGCGGTTTCGATACTTCCGCGACTTCGTGGGAGAAGATCAGTATGAGAGAATGGCCGACTTCAAGGGATTTGTCTGCTCGCCTCTGCCGGAGACAATCGTCGCTCCTGATTCGGTCTTGCTGTACGGTGACGGGGTCCAGATCACCCATATCATTCAGGCCCTGACCTTCGAGTTCAAACACCCGGTCGTCTCTTCATTCGAGGGGTTTGGAGAATCCTGCCAGAAGGGCGCCCTGGTCCCGTTTCTGACGGGTAAGCCCCAGGTCGTCATTCCGGGAATGGGTGATCGGGCCTTTTCGGGCACCACCGAGGGCGAGATCGCCATCGGCATACCCGGCACGCTTCTCTCGTATGTAGTCGAAAACCTCTTCAAATCCGGCGGAAAACTCAATATGGGCCAGCCGGTCCGGACGGTGCTTCCCAACAATATCACGGAACGGATCACACCGGGTTTTGCTTTCATGCATGACAAGATTCAGGAATATAAGAATACAAAAGGATAGATAAACAGAAAGGTGAGAGCGCTTCCTCTTGAGAGAGGATCATATATGTAGTAGACCAATCAAACAGTGAAGTCCCCGACAGGAGGGGGGGAAGCCATGAACATGGACAACGTGAAAGGAAAGGAACATGGTATGAACTTTTTGATTCAACCGAAGCAGTACAAGAGCCTCATGGCGGATGAGGGTTCCCGGGCCATCATGGACAAGACTATTGCCTTTTTCGAGGCGATGGGAAAGGAACGGCTCCTTGAGGATTTCCACAAGAAAACCTGGTACAGGGAATTCGTCGAGTTTATCGGCCGGGAGCAGATTTTCGCCAAGCTCCTTACCCCCAAAGAGTACGCCGGAGACGATCCGGACGCCCGCTGGGACACGGCCCGCAATAACGAATACTCGGAACTGCTGGCATTTTACGGGCTGGGCTACTGGTACTGCTTCCAGGTGTCGATTCTCGGCCTGGGGCCCATCTGGATGAGCCCCAATGAAAAGGAGAAACAGAGGGCCGCACGCCTTCTGAAAGAGGGGGCGATATTCGCCTTCGGTCTCTCGGAGAGGGACCACGGCGCTGATATCTATTCTACGGAAACGACACTGACCCCCCAGGGCGACGGGACGTACCTGGCAAACGGCGAGAAGTACTATATCGGTAACGGGAACGAGGCGGAAATGGTTTCCACCCTCGGCAAGGTCGATGACGGCGCCGGAGATTACACCTTTTTCGTCACCAACTTTCGCCACAAGGCTTACGAACTGAAAAAGAACGTGGTCAGCCACCAGCAGTACGTCTCCAACTTCGCGCTGCATGATTACCCCATTACGGAGGACGATATCCTGTCCCGCGGGCAGCATGCCTGGGATTCGGCCCTGAATACCGTCAATATCGGGAAATTCAACATCGGCCCGGCCTCAATCGGCATCACCGAACACTGCTTCTATGAAGCGATTACTCACGCTTCGAACCGCGTTCTCTACGGTGCGTCTGTGACCGACATGCCGCATGTGCGCAAGAACTTCATGGACGCGTGGCTCCGCCTCGTGGCGATGAAAATGTACCAGCGCCGCGCCACCGACTATTTCCGGGGCGCCAACGAAAACGACCGCCGCTATCTCCTCTATAATCCCACGAGCAAGATGAAGGTTACTCTTCAGTCCGAGGATATCATCAACCTTCTCTGGGACGTCATCGCCGCCAAGGGCTTTGAAAAGGACACCTATTTTTTCACGGGGACGAGTGAAGTACGCGGGCCGTCGAAACTTGAAGGGACGGTGCACGTGAATGTGCAGCTTATCCGCAAGTTCATGCGGAACTACTTTTTCAACCCGGCCGAGTATGCCCCCGTGGCGCCCGATTTTTCGCTGAATGACGATTTATTCGTGTTTAACCAGGGGCCGACAAGGGGCCTGGGGAAGGTTCGGTTCCACGATTACCGGCCCGTCTTCGATGCATTCAGGGATCTCCCGAATGTGGCGACGTTCATCGAACAGATCGATATCTTCAAGGAACTTCTGGAAAAAGCGGGACCGGACGAGGCGCAGGACAGGGACCCCTCGTGGTCGCTGCCCCTGGGGGAAATGTTCTCCATCGTGGTTTACGGCCAGTTGATCCTCGAACAGGCACAGCTGGACGGCACGGACCCGGCTATCATTAATCAGGTTTTCGACTTCATGGTCCGGGACTTCGCGCACTTCGCCCTCCAGATATACGGCAACCACAGCTCACGGGATGAACAACGCGAATACTGCAGCAGGATCATGTTGATCAAGGCGATTCCCGATACCGAGCAATACAATGCGGTGTGGAATAAGTACGTTTCCGTCCTCGACGGCGAATACGAGATGAACAAATAGACGTGATTGCCCCGTCCGCGCTGCGGGCGGGGCATTGTAATTGTCCTGTGAAAATCCGAAATTGAACCCGGGCTGGAATAATCCCCGGAAAGTGAAGTAAATTCCTGTTTTCGTCAGGTACACTTGCGGACTACGCCTTCGATTTTAAATTGTCCCGGAGATATTCCTGGAATACGGTGTAATCCGCGGGCAGTTGTACCGCTTCGCCCTTCCTGTCATCGATTCCCCGCAGGCTGTCGGGAACCTCCGGCATGATGCCGAGGAGTTGTATGATCTCGTCCGGGAATTTTGCCGGGTGCGCCGTTTCCAGCGACACGCAGAGAGGATCGTCGTCGCGGCGCTCGAGGTAGATCTCGAGACCTCGCCATCCGACTGCTCCATGCGGCTCCAGAATAATACCGTACTGTTCATAGGCATCCTTGATGCATTGCTTTGTCTCTTCGTCTGATATGCTCACCGAAAAGATGTTATTCCGCATCGCGTCTATGTCGGGGTATCGGTGGACCAGTCCCGTCCTGTCAACGGTACCGCCG
>JAGYOR010000163.1 GCA_018399535.1 Deltaproteobacteria bacterium
GAGCGCCAACCAGGCGCCGACGACAAGAGCGATCAGTAACAGTTCCTTCACGGATTTCGGTCTCCTCCGCATTTAATTATAAATAATATAATCATCGGCGGCGCCCCGCACAAGGGTTGTGACGACGAATTCCAGAGGGCTGGTGAAAAGCCCTTGACAGACCGTGGCGCGGGGCCTAAGTTCCGGATATTGTGTCGTTGCCGTATTGCAAGGAGGATACACAGTCCCATGAAAATAGGATTTCTCGGTCTGCCCGGTTCGGGGAAGACCACTATCTTCAACGCCCTGACAGGTTCGGATGTTTCCGTCGGCGGATATGGTTCAACCAAGGCCGAACCGAACCTGGCCGTGGTTACCGTAGGCGACGAACGTGTCGATCGTCTCGCGGAAATCTATCTGCCAAAAAAAATTATTCACGCTACCATCGAATGTGTTGATTTTGTTGGCTTTTCGGAAGGATCGGCCCGGGGCGGCGGATTTTCGGCATCCCAGATGGCCCTCGTCAAAACGATGGACGCGCTGGCGCTGGTGCTTCGAAATTTTCCCGACGATATAGAGGGGGAACCCGATCCCCTGCGTGATCTGGACGCCCTGGAAACGGAACTCCTGTTGACCGATCTTATCATGGTGGAACAGCGGCTGGAACGCATCACCCACACCATCGAGCGGGGCAAGAAAACACCGGAGTTGCAGGCGGAACAGACGATTCTTGTTCGCCTTCAGGAATGGCTCAACGAGAACCGTTCTCTTAGGGATATGGACTTCAGTGACGAAGAAAACCGGATTATCAGCGGTTTTCAGTTTGTGTCAAAAAAGCCGGTTCTAGTCATCGTCAATTCATCGGAGACAAATTTCGGCAAAAACGATGCGTTAATACGCGCTCTGGAGCAACGGTTCCGGATCATCGAATTCGCCGGTGCGTTCGAGATGGAATTGTGTCGCCTGAGCGACGAGGAAGAGGCGAAACTGTTCATGGACGACATGGGCATTTCCGAGTCCGCCAGGAGCAGGTTGACCCGTTTTGCTTACGAAACCCTCGGGTATATCAGTTTTCTCACCGTCGGTTCCGACGAAGTCCGGGCCTGGACGCTGCACCGCGGTGAGACGGCGCTCGAAGCGGCCGGGACCATTCATTCCGATCTTGCCCGCGGGTTTATTCGCGCGGAATGTTTTTCCTATGACGATCTCATCGCCTGCGGTTCCGAAAAGGCCGTCAAGGAACAGGGAAAATTCCGCCTGGAGGGCAAAGATTACGTGGTTCACGACGGCGACATTCTCAACATACGGTTCAGCGTCTGAGGCGCCCGCGGCGACGGAAACATGACGAATGACGACCAGTTCAGCCATAAAAGGACCGCCGTGGGCGGTGTGCTGTCGGGTCTGGGCCGGATATTCCCCGCTCTCAAGGAACGGGACTTTCGAACACTCTGGCTGGGCATGCTGCCGGGCGTCCTGGCCATGCAGATGTATTTCTTCGTCAACGGGTACTTCGCTTTCGAGCTGACAGGCGTTGCTTCCTCGATAGGCGTCATCTCGCTGGGGTTCGGCCTTCCCATGCTGTTCCTGTCGCTCGTGGGCGGTATCGCGGCGGACCGCCATTCGAGACTCCGCATCATCGTGATCACCCAGGTCCTGCTCGTGACGGGCGCCGTACTTATGGCCGTCCTGGTACTCTCCGGTCTCATCAAACTCTGGCATATGCTCTGCATAAGCGTCGTCATGGGTTCGGCGTTCACCTTTCACATGCCGGCCCGCCAGTCCTTCGTGGCCGACCTTATCAGCCCGCCGCGCCTCATGAACGCCGTCGCCCTCAGCGGCGCCGGTCTGAACGCGAGCCGCGTACTGGGTCCGCCCCTGGCGGGCGCGCTTATCGGCCTGCCCTGGATCGGCGTGGGCGGTGTGTATGTTCTCATGGCCGTTATGCTTATCCTCGTGTTTTTTGGTCTTTCCCGGCTTTCCGATCGGGGGCGCGGCGACGAAGGAGACGGTTTGACGGGGTTCCGTTCCCTGCTGGACGGTTTCGCCTATATCCGCGATAACCCGGTGCTTCCGGTACTGCTCATACTGAGCCTGGCGCCCATCATTCTGGGCATGCCCTACCAGGCCCTGATGCCGGTTGTCGCCAAGAACGTGTATCACGTCGGTCCCGGCGGGCTGGGTATTCTCATGATGGTCAACGGCATCGGCGGCCTGGCCGGTTCGCTGGTCATCGCGTCTTTGCGGAGTCTCAGGCGCCCCGGCCTGGTCCAGCTTTCTCTCGGAATTTCCTTCGGCCTGTTGCTAGCCGCCTTTTCGTTCGTCCGGACGTATGTACCGGGAATGTGTTTACTTTTTACCGTGGGGTTCATGTCGGCCTGCTATCTTTCTCTCAACGCGTCACTTATCATGGAGCAATCCGACAGGCGCTACCACGGGCGCGTCATGAGCATCTACATGCTGACCTTTTCCGCGCTTCCTCTGGGCAACATGCTCATAAGCTCCATGGCCGACGCCTTCGGCGTTCTCACCACCATTCGAACGGGAGGAACGCTGCTTGCCGTGATCGTGTTCCTGTTCGGCAGTTACAGCAGATCCTACCGGAATATGTAGTAAAACCGGTCTGTTTTCTGTTGGCAGTCTTGCCGTAGGGTTATCGTTCATGGTATGAGTCATTTGTGGACAGGCGACAAACGCGAAGGAGGTTCATCCGTGCTGCGTTTATTCAATACGCTCGGCAGAAAACTGCAACCGTTCAGGCCCGTCGACAGGGACGTGGTGAGGGTGTTCACCTGTGGACCCTCCGTGTACCAGCGCGCCCACATAGGCAATTACCGGACCTTCCTTTTCGAGGATCTGCTTGTCCGCTACCTGGAATACCGGGGATTCAGCGTGAGCAGGGGCATGGTGATCACGGACATCGAGGACAAGGCGATCCGTGAAGCCGAACGGGCGGGAACGGGCGTGCTCGCCATGACGCAACGCAACATCGATATTTTCCTGGACGAGATGAACCTGTTGCGGGCGCGCCCCATTGATTTTCTGGGCAAGGCCTCCGAATACGTGGACGAAGCAGTACAGATCATTACTCTTCTACTCGACCATAAGATCGCTTATCGCCACGGCGGCAACATATACTTCGATCCTCTGAAATATCCACGCTTCGGGTCGCTCTACGGCCTGGACATGAGCAGGTGGCCGAAGAAACGGCGGCGGTTTCACCGGGACACCTATCCAGGCGACCGGTGGAACCTGGGGGACTTTATTCTCTGGCACGGATGCGTCGATAGCGATGACGACGTCTGCCGCGACACGCCTCTCGGCAGGGGACGGCCGTCCTGGAATATTCAGGACGCGAGCGTCATCTCGGCGTACACCGACAGAACGCTTTCCGTTTACTGCGGCGGCGTGGACAATCTTATCCGTCATCACGACTACACCATGGCTGTCCTGGAATCGATCCGGTCCCGCCCCATGGCGCGATTCTGGCTCCACGGAGAACATCTGCTCGTGCACGGGAAAAAGATGTCCAAGAGC
>JAGYOR010000164.1 GCA_018399535.1 Deltaproteobacteria bacterium
CAAATCCTACGGCGACGTAACCGTATTCAGCAGCCTGTCCCTGGCGGTCGCGCGGGGAGACCGGATCGCCTGTATCGGCGTCAACGGTTCGGGAAAGTCGACTCTGGCCCGTATCATCGCCGGGATCGAGCCTTTCGACAGGGGAAAACGTCTGCCGGGACATAATGTCCGCCCGGCTTACTACAGCCAGAACATGGCCGACGCGCTTAATCCTGATAAAACGGTCCTGGAAACCCTGTCCGCAAACGCTCCCGGACATGCTCCCGGTGAATTGAGAACCCTGCTCGGATCGTTTCTTTTTTCCGGCGACGATGTGTTCAAACCTGTTTCGGTACTTTCCGGCGGAGAAAAAAGCCGCCTGGCCCTGGCGAAAATGCTGCTCGAACCGGCAAATTTCCTCATCCTCGATGAACCGACGAACCACCTGGATGCGCGGTCAAAGGCTGTCCTGCAACGACGTCTCCTCGACTACGCGGGAACCTTGTTCATCGTTTCCCATGATCGTGATTTTCTCGCCCCCCTGGTGAACCGCGTCGTTGCCGTGGGACGGGGAGGAATCGACGAGTATCCCGGTTCCCTGGAGGATTACCTGGAACGGTTGCACCGGCTGCGGGCACCGGAAGGAAGCACACAAACAGAACAAACACCCGACACACCGGCGACGGCGGACCGTGACCGTAAACGCCGTGAGGCCCGGCTGAGGCAGAAACGCTACCGGAGAATCAAACCCCTTCGGGAATCCATCGCAGCCGTCGAATATGCCATTCAGGAGAGAGAATCGCGGAAAACGGAAATCGAGGCGGCCTTCGCCGACCGGGAAACCTTTTCCGATGAACGGCTTATTCAGTCGCTGCAAAAGGAACACGCCGAACTGGCCGCAAACCTCGAATCTCTCTACGACGAATGGACCAGGAAACAGGAAGCGCTGGAAACCGTCGAACGGGAATACGACCAGAACTTCTGAGAATCGGGCGGGCCCGGCGTTTTGAATATTCCCGGAGCGGCCGGCTGACGGCCGCACGGGCAGCTTGCCCGACGGCCGTCTTACCCGTTTCTCTGGATAAATCAGGGTTTTATCACGACGAAGAACCGCGCATCCTGCCTCTTGATGAGCAGAAGCAGGCTCTTGGCCGTATCGGCCTTCGCGATGGCCTCCCGGTAATCATCCATGGTTTCGATGTGTATGTTGTTGACCGACACGATAATATCCGCCGGCTGAATGCCCGCCTCGCCGGCCCTGCTGCCGGGTTCCACATCCGTTACAATAACACCGCCCGTATCGGACAGACCGAAATGCAAGGCCATGTCAGGCGTGATAGCCTGGACGGTCATACCGAACTGGTCTTCTTTTTTATCCTGGCTGATCAGGGTTTTCGAATCCGGCCGCTCCTTGACAACAACGGTAAAATGCTTTTCCGCTCCCTCACGGACCACGCCGACGTCAACTTCGGTGTCAACCGGTATCGACGCTACGACACGGAGCAGTTCCTGGGTATCTGCAACGGGCTCCCCGTTAATTGAAATAATCACGTCGCCGCTCATGATACCCGCTTCGGCGGCAGGATCACCCTCGAAAGCGTGGGCCACCAATACGCCGTCTTCAGACTTCAGCCCAAGGCTGTCGGCAATTTCCTTTGTCACATCCTGGACAGACACGCCCAGCCAACCACGGGTGACCCGCCCTTCCTGTTTAAGAGCGGGAAGAATTTCCTTCGCCATATCAATGGGAATGGCGAACCCGATGCCCTGCCCCTGTGCCACGATGGCCGTGTTGATGCCGACTACCTCGCCGGCCATGTTAAACAGCGGACCACCGCTGTTGCCGGGATTAATGGAGGCATCGGTCTGAATAAAATCATCATAGGGACCGGCGCCGATGACTCGCCCAGTGGCGCTGACGATGCCCGCGGTCACCGTCTGCGACAGTCCAAAGGGGTTCCCGATCGCCATAACCCATTCTCCGACCCGCAGTTCAGACGATTTTCCCAGGGTTGCCGCGGGCAGTTTCTCGTCCGCGTCGATCTTGAGAAGGGCGATGTCGGTGTTTTTGTCGCTGCCCTTGACGACGGCGCTGTATTCGTTCCCGTTTGAAAGGCGGACCGTAATTTCATCGGCCCGTTCTATGACGTGATTATTCGTAAAAAGATAACCATCCTTGCTGATGATGAAGCCGGATCCCAGGCTGCGTTGTCGGTATTCCCTGCCCGGCCGGTCGCCGAAAAAGTGCTTGAAAAATTCGTCACCTCCGAAGAATCGCTCGAAGGGTGATCCCCGAAAAGGAGCTCCGAAGTTATACATGTCGCCCCCACTGACAACCTTTGTCGTACTGATATTCACCACACAGGGATTAACCTGTTCAGCGATGTCGGTAAAGGACGGGGGCACGTTGTACGTGGACGCCTCCGCAGCCGCCGCTTGCGCTTCACTTGCGGCGAGAGCGCCAGGAGCGACACCGAAAGACAACACCCCCGCAATCAGGGCCAGTCCAATGGCCAGAAAAACGGCGGTCCCCTGAAACATCCCTGTTCGTCTCTGTCGTGCTGTATGCATGTTGACCTCCTTCTTTATATCGTCTCGTCAAATATCGTTCTGCCCGCTCCGGTTTCTGCCGTTACCGTGTCGTCTTCACTGTCCGACCGTCCATGGCCTTCCGTACGGCGCACTGTTCGCCGGACTTTGCCGGCTTTTGTTGAAAATCAGCAATGGTTATGCCAAGTCCCTTTCTATCGGTGTCCCGCCCCGCGCGATCCCGGGTGAATCACCCGCGTACAGGGTAAAGCGTAAAATACTGGCTACTATGTATCCAGTTATGGTATACAGGTGTATACAATGTAGCCGGATCGGGAACGCGGACGGAATCCCGGACAGACCGATCGTCCGGCGATTACTGTCTTACCGTTGATGGCGGTTTCATGGCATCGACTTTGCTATTTGTATATCTGAATACCCGGCATTGTAAAGCCGGGGTATTGTAAAGGAAATCGCTCCGTTCAGCAGGTATAGAGAGGTTCGTACACTCATGAAAAAGCCGGCGCCGCGAAAAGCTCGTACCTGGATCATGGTTTCCCCGTGGATCATTATCGGAACAGTGGTCATCTTGTTGCCCATTGTAATCCTGATGGCCTTTTACAGCATCGAGCAACAGCGTACGGCTATGACCAAGCTCCTCGCCGAAAAGGGCGCCGCCCTGATCCGTTCAATTGAAGCCGGCGCGCGCGCGGGGCGGTCGCAAACGGCAATCGATCTGTCCAATATTCAGGCACTTGTTGTTGAGACAGCTCAGCAGCCGGACATCGTGCACTTGATTGTCACCGACGTGAACGGCCACATAATCGCACACAACGATCCGGCGAAAATCGGGCGGTATCACGGTCGCGAACTCGACCTTCGGGCAATAGCGGCGTCCCAGAATTTGTATTACCGCAGGCCTGAAGGAAGAGAACGCGATGACATTTTTGAGGTATTCCGCTATTTCTCACCTGCTTCCGGCCGAATCGCCGGAACG
>JAGYOR010000165.1 GCA_018399535.1 Deltaproteobacteria bacterium
CGATCCCTACCGTTCGACAGCGCTCATCGACAAGCTGCCCGTCTACCGGTATTATTTTCTGCGCAAGTGGAAACGGTCGCTGCGGCGGAAACAGGAGCTTTTCCCGGAACTGTACCGATTCGACGATCTGCTTCATCTCAACAACACCATGGCGATGACCGAACTCCTGATCAATCGCTACACCGGGTTCGACGGCCGCCGCGACTATTTCAACCATTATACCCTCAGGGCTGAGACTCTTCATGACCTCGCGGTTCCCGTTACGGTAGTCGCGGCCGAAGACGACCCGTTCATTCCCGCAGGGGATGTCCGCGCCATCGCCGGCAATCCCCTCCTGCGCCTGCTTATTCAACGCCGGGGCGGCCATTGCGGTTTTCTCGACCCGTTTCCCTTCGGATGCTGGTACGAAGAGCTCATCAATGGAATTATAGAACATGCCGTCGAATAAGCTGAAACCACGTTTCCTGAGTAAATATTTTCAACTGGTTTAACAGGACCATGTGAAAAGAAAATAGCGGAAAACTATGACCGGCCTTATTTCTCGAGCCGGAACGACCTGAGATTAATACCCAGTGACAGGTCCGTTCGAAGAATCGCCAGCCTGCGGGCAAGACGGGCCGCGTCGGCATGACGACATATCGTTTCCCCTGTCCTGCCGGGGATGGCGTGGGCGATTGCCAGTATGTCGTCCAGTGGTCCGATCTCGCCGATGAGACGCGCGGCCGTTTTCAGGCCCACGGACGGAACACCGGGAATGTTATTCGTCGGGTCGCCCGCCAGGGCCAGGAGATCGACGAATCGTTCCGGCCCTACGCCGTATTTATTCTTTACCGTGTCGCGGTCGATATCCCGCCTGGAAAAGTGGTCGCGCAGGGTGACCCGGTTCGAGAGTAACTGAATAAAAATTTTGTCCGTTGAAAGAATGGTGACCCGGCCGCCGCGTCGGGCGACGCCGTCGACCAGGGTGGCGATGACGTCGTCCGCTTCCACCCGTTCGATAACAATGGCGCCTACTCCGGCTTCATCGAAAAAGGCGGTCCTTAATTCCGGTAACCCGTCGGCAAGATGCCGGGGCATGGGATCGCGCCCCGCCTTGTAATCGGGATAGAGTTCGTGCCTCCATCCCCGTCCTTCACCGTCGAAAACCGCGACGGCGTGCGTCGGACCGACGTCACGAATCGCTCTGGCAAGCGAATGAAGACTCGCCGACAGGGCGCCGGCGACCCGATCCGGTCCGTCTTCGCCTGGCTGTGCCGCGTAAATGCGTCGAACAAAATTGAGCCCGTCTACCACGAGCAGGTGAATGTCCATGACAGTGCCCCGATCCCCCCGCGGGACAACGCGAACCGTAATGTACGACTCCGGGGCACGGTTCGTCCCTATTTTTCGTCGTCGAGCACTACCAGCGCGTCAACGGCGATGGGCATGCCGTCGAGTACCTTGAGGGGATTGATGTCGATTTCTTTCACCGTGTCGTAATCAAGCCCGATTTTCCCGATGGCGACGAGAATGTCCGCCAGTTTCTCCCGGTCGACGGCCGGTTTCCCGCGAAAGGCATTCAGTATTTTTTTCGCGCGAATATCTTCCATCATGTCATGGGCGTCCCAGCGGGAGAGTGGCGCCACGCGGAACGAAACGTCTTCCAGCACTTCCGTGAAAATTCCTCCGAGTCCGAACATGACGCAGGGACCAAACTGGGGATCGCGAGTCAATCCCACGACCAGTTCACGGTCGCCTTTTACCATCTGCTGGACCAGCACCTCTTTTACCGGTGTTTCTGAATGTCCCGTGAGTCGTTTGAAGGCATCGCGCACTTCCTGTTCGGTACGCAGATCAAGGGCGATCAGGTTCATTTCCGTCTTGTGAGCCAACTCGGAACCGGATCCCTTGAGCACGACGGGATATCCCATTTCCCCAGCAATTTTAGCCGCTTCGTCCTCGTCGACCGCCACCTGTTCCTTCGTTACCGGAATGTCGTGTTCCGCGAGAAAAAGCTTCGAATCATGCTCGGAAAGCGTTTTCTCGCCCCTTTTCAATGCTTCTTCGAGGATGTTCATCAGTGTTCCATCTCCTTATCGTAATATTATTCCAGTTCAACCGGCGAATCGAGAAACCGCCGGTAATCAACCATCCGTTTCAGCGCCCTCACCGCCCGCTCGGGCGTTGCATAAGACACCACGCCGTGATCCCTCAGGTCGGATTTGAAACCGTCATAATCTCCCAGTGTAACGGTTATGACCGGTTTCCCCGTCCTGTCAACCAGGTCTTTTGTGTGATCCAGGACGACGTCGTGCTGCGTGGTATATTCCCGCGCCACCTCGCGCGCCAGGACAACGGTTTCCTTGAGCTCTTTCGTCCCCTCCACCTTGGCGTCGAAATCAAAAACACCCTGAATGGACCCCCCCAGCGCGATCACGGAGTCAACCCCGTCCCACTCCGCAAGAACTTCCATGCATTCCATGAACGGCTCAAGCAGGATGTTCGCCGCCATGTCCACGGGGTTGCCGTGGCTCCAGAAAGGGGGAAGAATCTTGTTGAACCTCTGCATCAGTTCGTCGGGAAGCGGCGGAACGACAAGTCCCTGTTCTTCGCAGATATCGGCGGTGATGACGCCCCAACCGCCGCCCCGTGTAAGAATGCCCACCCGGTTCCCCCGCGGAACGGGATACGTGGAAAAGGCCTTGGCGGCGTCCATGAGCCCCTGGCTGTCTTCTATTTCGATTATGCCGGCCTGGCGGAAGGCGGCCCTGAGCAGACGCGACGACACCGCCATGGCGCCGCTGTGCGACGCCGCCGCTTTCCCTCCCGTATTGGTCCTGCCGCCCTTGAAAATAAGCACCGGTTTCCTGCGGCAGACGCCGCGCGCCACGTCCAGCAGGTTCGATTCGGGATTGATGCCTTCCATGTACGCCAGAACAACTTTTGTCGCTTCATCGTCGCCGAAATAGGCCAGGTAATCCCCGCACGTAAGGTCGGCCTCGTTGCCGCTGCTGACGAATTTTTCAAAACCCAGCCCCTTATTGTTTCCCCAGTAGAGCATCTGGACGCCCACGTTCCCGCTTTGCGAAAACATGGAAAGACCGCCGTCGAGCGGAGCCACGGGAGGCATCAGCGCGTTGAGCCGGGGTCCCGCGCTGTACAGCCCCATGGTGTTGGGACCGACGATGTGCATATTATGCCGCCGTGCCCGGTTCACCAGGTCCTTTTCCAGCCGCGCCCCTTCAGGGCCTGTTTCACTGAAATCGGAGCTGATGACGACGACGTTCGCCACGCCTTTTTCACCGCACTCGTCGATGATAGCCGGAACGGTTTTCGCCGGCGTTGTAATGACAGCAAGATCGACAGAGCCGGGAACAGCCTTCACCGAGGGATAACAGGGAATGCCCAGCAGCGATGTCATATTCGGGTTGACGGGATAGAGCTTTCCCCGGAACTGTCCCTTCAGGATATTCAGCACAATGATGAATCCCCACTTGAAA
>JAGYOR010000166.1 GCA_018399535.1 Deltaproteobacteria bacterium
CGCAAGTATAATTTACTTGACAAGGCCCGATCCTTCCGTATAAGTATCCCACAGTTTTTTATTCGCCCGTGCCGAAGTGGCGGAATTGGTAGACGCGCTAGGTTCAGGGTCTAGTGGGCGAACGCCTGTCCGGGTTCAAATCCCGGCTTCGGCACCATAGACATTACAGGGGGTTGACTGAGCAATCGGTTAACCCTCTTTTGCGTCAGGGGCTGCCTGGTCAACGTTTTACTTCTCAAAAAGCTTTTAAATCGTTCAAAATCCTGCCTCGTATCGTCAACATCAACCGTGTTGAATCGTAAAAACTGAGCCGGCCGGGAAAAATTGGACAGTGACATACAGGGTAAAGCTGCTCTATAATAAGGTTAAAAAGGAGTAATTATGAACACACTGATCCTCGGTTTTTCTGAACAGTTGTGAAGCCTGAATAACAACACCGTTTTAGATCGAAATAGAAACCCCGCCCTGTGGGTTGGGTGATAGGGACTGGCCATGCCGGTCCCGCATGGGTATGGCCTCCAGGGACTTTGATTGATTCCAGAAAGTGATATGGCGCCGTCGTCGTCATGTCGGACCCTGTATCAGGTAAGGGGCATGCCTGATCCGGTTTTAATGTCTCTATGCGGTGCATCCGGAAGTGTAAACCAAGACTGGACCCCGGCCTTCGCCGGGGTGACGGGAGGAAATGGTTATTGATATATGCGGAGTCATCAGTATCGGCTCAGGTCTTGGTCCCCCTGTGGGGGGATTGATGAAAGCCGCACCCTGTGGGTGCGGATAGTTACATTTGTTTGCCGAGACGCTTAATCTGCGATGGCTTAACTGTTTAAATGGAGGGGTTCATCATGAAAAAGTTAATTGTGACTTGTATCCTCCTGGGCATCTTCAGTGCCGGGTCCGCCCCGGCCTGTACAACGATGCTCGTCACAAAAGGGGCTTCACGGGACGGTTCGGTCATCGTCGCTCATTCAGACGACAGCGAGTTGTTCGACCAGCGGCTGGTCTATGTCCCGGCTGCCGATCACAAGCCCGGTTCCCTCAGGAATGTTTACTATGACGCGGTATCGCTCGGAGAAAGGCCTGAATATCATGCGTCCCTGTTGCAGCGTTATGTCGGCGTCGACCGGGGGCCGACGTACGTCGATCCCCACAAACCCCAGAGTATTCCCATTGGAGCTATTCCCCAGGTCGCCCATACCTATGCGTATTTCGACGGATCCTACGCCATTATGAACGAGCACCAGCTGATGTTCGGAGAATGCACGGACGGAACAAAAATACAACCGGAACCGGTACCCGGCACACTGATTTTTTACAGCGCCGAGCTGAGTCGCGTCGCCGCCGAACGTTGTAAAACGGCGCGGGAAGCCGTTGAACTGATCGGCAGCCTGATTGAAACGTACGGTTACTACGGAACGGGGGAAACCTTGCCTGTCGGCGACACGGAAGAAGGCTGGGTTATAGAGATGGCGCCGAGCCCCGAGGGGAAGGGAGGACTCTGGGTGGCGAAGAAAGTGCCCGACGGGGAGGTTTTTGTGGCCGCGAACGAACTTCGCATCAGGGAAATCGACCCGGATGATCCCGACATGCTCTATTCAAAGGACCTCCACGCGATTGCCGAGAAACATGGATGGTGGAATCCTGAGGACGGGAAACTCGACTGGCTGCGAACAGTCAGCCTGGGAGAATACAGTCATCCATATTATTCCCTGCGCCGCGTCTGGCGACTGCAGTCACGCATGGCTCCTTCCCGGAAACAATCTCCGTGGGTCGAGGATGGATTCACAAAGAAATACCCGTTTTCCATAAAGCCGGATAAGAAACTCGGCGTACGCGACGTCATGAACCTGTATCGGGATTACTACCAGGGAACCGAATTCGATCAGTCACAAGGGATCACCGCCGGGCCGTTCGGCTGCCCGTACCGTTACCCCGGGCCGATGGATGCGGGAGGCGACACAGGCGATCCGAATGCCGAACGTAAAGGTGCGTGGGAGCGACCCATATCCATCTATCGCTGTGGATTCAGTTACGTATGCCAGGCCCGGGGATGGCTGCCGGATCCTGTCGGAGGAATCGTCTGGTTCGGTCCGGACGAACCCATGGCCACATGCTACGTACCCTTTTATGTCGGCGTCAGAAGCATTGCCGAACCATATTACACGTGCGATACAACGACCTTCAGCCAGAAAAGCGCGTGGTGGGCCTTCAATTTCGTGGCCAACTGGGCGGCACTCAAATACAGCTACATGATCAAGGACATTCAGCAAAAGCAGGATGAAATCGAAAATGCTGAAATGGAAAGTATCAGAGAAACAGACAAACAGGCACGTGCCCTTTACAAGCAGGATCCCGAAAAGGCCCGAGAACTGCTCACCGCCTCCTGTGAAAATCAGGCCACCCGGGTCGTGAAAGACTGGTGGGACTTCGCCTGGCTTCTTGTCGCCCGTTACGACGACGGGTATGTCAACGCCCCCGGAAAGATGGCCCGGGAAGTCGGTTATCCGAAGGAGTGGTATGACAAATCGGAGTGGAAGGACGGACCGACATCCTACCGGAAGAACAAATAGATGAGGGTATCCTGGACCACTGTGCCCCGGGTACGAATGTCTCAGAAACAGTGCAGCGCCGTTGCCTTGAAGGAGAAAAACACGTTTTCGCCTTCACGGATTCCCAGTTCAAGGAGCGAACGTTTGGTAACGGCGGCCTTGAAGGAAACGCCTGCCGAATCGATGCACACTTCATAATACAGACCGCGGTCGATGAGGGCGGTGACGGTTCCGGTGAAGGAATTTCTCATGCTGGAGCGAAGCGGTTCTCTGCTGACGACGATGTCTTCCGGCCTGATGGCGATATAGGAACAGGAACCAAGCGGCATATCGCCCGTGTCCAGCTCGAGCCCGTTGATGTGCATCCTGCCCCCGTCGAAGGAAGCGGCAAACAGGTTTTTCATTCCCACAAAATCGGCGACGAAGGTCGAACGTGGTCTGCGGAATATGTCCTCCACCGTGCCGGTCTGCTCGATTTTCCCGTCGTTCATTATAGCCGCCCGGTCGGCCAGGGAAAGCGCTTCGGCAAAATCATGGGTCACCATCAGAAAGGTGGTTGATGAATGGCGGTGCAGCGTCTTGAGGCCGTCGCGCATTTCTTCCCTGAACCGGGGATCGAGGGCGGAAAGGGGTTCGTCCAGCAGCAGTACGGAGGGGTTGATCATGAGAGCCCGGGCAAGCGAGGCGCGTTGATTTTCCCCGCCGCTGAGCTTCGTGGGGAGTCGGTCGAAAAGATGTCGGAGATTCAGGTCCGCCGCCAGCCGTTCCAGTCGGTCGGCGGCAATCGTTTTCGGCACGTTGTGGAAACGCAGTCCGTAAATGATGTTTTCCAGCACGGTCATGTGCGGGAACAGCGAGAAGTCCTGGTACA
>JAGYOR010000167.1 GCA_018399535.1 Deltaproteobacteria bacterium
GCATCCGGTTTCCCGCGTCATACCGGCGAAGGCCGGTATCCAATCAAGATCCAGAAACTCCGCTCTATGTAAAATCAATCGCGGATCATGGTTTCTCAATATCCCGTCGTTTGCATATTATGTCGGCAACACAAAGCTTATGCTTCCTTACTCATTGCTGTTGTGACATAATGTGTTTCGTCAATTGAACAAATACCATGCGGATGAATTGCCGGAATGCGGTGACGCGGGTCGGCGTGAACCGGCGTCAGGCGGCAATAACGACGGGAGTACTACATACCATGACAAAAAATAATTCTTCGCTATCCCGCACTATCGTGGGCATCATGGGAAGTCACCGGGATGACGCCCCGTGCCTGGCGGAAGCCGGCGAGCTTGGAGAAGCGGTGGCCCGTCGAGGGCACGTGCTCCTCACGGGGGGAGGAACGGGCGTCATGCGGGCCGCCTCGAAGGGCGCCGCCCGGGCCGGCGGGCTTGTCATCGGTATTCTTCCCGACAGCCGGGAAGATTCCCGTCCGGGGTACCCGAACGAGTTCGTCCACGTACCCGTTTACACGGGCATGGGTTACGCGCGGAACGCGATCAACGCGAAAACCCCTCACGTGATCATCGCCCTTGCGGGAAGCTGGGGAACACTTTCAGAAATCGCCCTGGCGCTGAACGAGGGGACGCCCGTCATCACTCTCGGGGCGCCTTCGATAGAGCATTCTCCCGGCGCGCCCCTCTACCCCGCTTCGTCAGTGGAAGAGGTCCTGGAACTGCTCGACCGGTTCCTGCCGCCGTCGAATGCTGCAGCGGATGGAAGGGATAATTGACGGTGCCGGGAGCACCTGCTATAAAGCGATCTTATTCTCATCTCGAGTTGTAAGGAATATTCCAAGTGGACGTTATACTGGCGGGATTCAATATCGACCGGGAAGCGCTGCGGGAGCTGGAGACGGGCTCCGCCCCGGCAGGGTCAGGGCCGACCCCGGAAACCGTTTCGGCGGCCTACGCGCGCATCAGCAGGAATCCGCGGCCCGTGAACGAACTTCGCCGGATCGCCCGCGGGGACGTTGAAAAGGCGCGCCGCTCAAACCGGAACATCGTTTTCGACATGGGGCACAACTCCATCGCCGAGCACGCCGTCTTCAACATCGATATTCTCGGCGTCTCGCGGCTCGCCGTTGAATTTATCGAAGGATTCCGCCTTGCCTCCTACACGGAAAAATCCCAGCGTTACATACGCCTGGACGGTGATTTTGTCGTTCCCGCTGAAATCGGGGACGCCGGGCTCGCCGACCTGTTCATGGAAACGGTAAACGCGCAGAACGCCCTGTACCACGAGCTCCTCCAGGCCGTCCTCGACCTGCCGGCGAACGACAGCACCGGGGACCCGCCGTCTTTTATCGAGAGTGCCGCAAAGGAAGACGCCCGCTATATTCTGTCGCTCGCCACGGAAAGCCAGCTCGGCATGACCGCCAACGCCAGGACTCTTGAGCTGATGATACGGCGCGCGGCCGCCCACCCGCTGGCCGAAGTGCGGGAATTCGGTCGAAGGCTCTATGACGCCGTTCGAGAGGTCGCCCCGTCGCTCATCAAATACACCGACGCCACGGCTTTTGACCGCGACACGCCGGCTGCTTTGAAGGAAGCTCTGGGAAAACTGCCGGACCCGGAACAGGCGGACGACCCCGATCCCGTCGTTCTCGTGCACGCCACGCCGGAAGGTGACGACATGATCCTCGCGTCGCTCATGCAGCGCGTGTCGGGACGACCACTTGCCAACTGCCTGGATGATATCCGGCGCCTCTCGCCGGCCGAAAAAGAAACCCTCATGAAAACCGCCTGTGCCCGCATGGAGTCCTACGACACGCCGTTACGGGAATTTGAAACGGCCGACCTGGTCTTCGAGGCCGTCGTCAGCGCGTCATGTTTCGCCCAGATGAAACGACACCGCATGGCCACCATCATCAGCCGGGACTACGATCCCTCGCTCGGCGCGACCGTTCCCAAGACCATAATAAACGTCGGCATGGAAAAACCATTCCGGGCCGCGATCAGGCGAACGAACGACGTCTATGAGCGCATTCGGGAAATAGCTCCTCGGGCGGCGGCGTATATACTGACCAACGCGCACCGAAGGCGGGTCCTCGTGAAGATGAACGTGAGAGAACTTTACCACGTCTCGCGGCTCCGGGAAGACCGGCACGCCCAGTGGGACATTCGTCATACGGCGCGGCGCATGGTCGAACTGGCCAGGAATGTCATGCCCCTCTCGCTCATGTTCGCCTGCGGCAAGGACGCCTTCCAGGAAATGAAACGGAACCGCCTGGAGGAAAAATAACAGGACAAGCGCCGGCGGTCACCCCCGCCCCGGCGGAACGAAGTTGTCGAGGTTGTGTCATGCCCATCTATGAGTTTTACTGCGACCGGTGTAATACCATTTATAATTTTTTCTCGAAACGTATCGATACAGAGACGGTGCCCCGATGTCCGTCCTGTAAAACGGTGAAGCTGCAACGGCGGATGTCCGTTTTCGCCACCATTTCGGCCGACCGGCGCGGCGACGACGACGAGGGCATGGACGCGGGTCTTTCCGCCGTGGACGAGGAACGGATGGAACGGGCCATGGCAACGCTGGCCCGCGAATCGGAAGGTCTCGACGAGGAGGATCCCCGACAGGCGGCGCAACTGATGAGAAAACTGGCCGATTCAACCGGCCTTGAACTGAACCCGGAAATGCAGGAAGCCCTGAGCCGCATCGAACGGGGCGAGGACCCGGACAAGATCGAGGAAGAACTGGGCGACCTCCTGACCGATGAAAATCCCTTCGTTACGAGGCAGGAAAACCGGGGGAGAGGGTTGAAAAAGCCGCCACCGGCCGTGGACGAAACGCTCTACGACCTGGAGTAGGGGGGTTTGCGAACCGCCTGCGAGCCCGAAGGACTAACAGCCGGTTCTTGTGCCTGTAGTACACCCCCACCCCGACCCTCCCCCGTCGAGGGGGAGGGGGTGATTCGCGCATCACGCGGCCTGCATCATTGAAAGCTCCTCGCAAGAACTACCGTAACCACGACATGGCAAGACCATTGCACAAATGGTCGCGGACAAGGCACTGAAATCATGAGGAATGTGGCAAGCGCCTTGCACAACCTCTGTAATCGTCATGCCGGCGCAGGCCGGTATCCAGAAAGCCATGGATAATACTGGATTCCGGTTTTCACCGGAATGACACAAACCGGTGTTTTGTATAGTTGTGTGAGGATGTCGAGAAATGAGGCGCAGTATAACCTGCGCCGCAGTGACGAGAAGCTGGCCTCCGGCTCTCGTGCACGGAGTACACCACCACCCCGGCCCTCCCCCGTCAAGGGGAGGGGGTGATTC
>JAGYOR010000168.1 GCA_018399535.1 Deltaproteobacteria bacterium
AGTTGCCCTTCACGGGGCATGGCCTGCAGGGCGTTGAGAATGAGGTTGAGAAGCACCTGCTTGAGCAGTTCACTGTCGCCGGTGATCCAGGGCTCGCCCTCGGCATATTCAACGGAAAGAGAAATACGTTCACTCTCGATAATGGGCGCCGCGAAGGAAAGCACTTCTTCGACCAGGTGGTTGATATGAACCTTCTTCGTAAGCGGCTGAGGCCGTTTCGTAAAGAGAAGCAGGTTGGAAATCCTGTTGTTCACATGTTTGACGGCCTTGATGATTTCGTAGGCCCGGTCGGAACTCCGCTCGTTACCGGGTTCTTTCATCAAGAGAGACGCGAAGAGTTCAATGCCGCCCAGGGGATTGCGTATCTCGTGGGCTATGGTGGCGGCCATTTCTTCCAGTGCGGCGAACTTTTCCGAACGCTTCTCCATCTCTTCCAGCCGCGCAAGCCGGGTGACGTCCCTGATAACGAAAATCGTTTCGACGTCCGTGCCGTCTCCCTGCTTCATGATGCTGCTCGATACTTCGAGCATCCGCCCGTTTTCCCTGAAACGAAATGCCTGCAACGGTTCGATTGAGAGGTTGACGCCATCGTTCTCCAGGCCGGGGAAAATTTTGCCGATCGACGTTCCGTGCCAGTTTTCTCCACGACCGGAAAATTTTTCCGCCCTGCCGTTCATGAGCCTGATCCGTCCGTCACTGCCGGTAACCACTACGCCGCTGGTAAGATTCTCGAGAATCGTTTCCAGGTATGAGCGGATTTTCTCCTTTTCATCAAGGACCCGCTCAAGCTCGCGGTTTTTTTGCTCCAACTCGAGATTGATGAGCTTGAACCGTTGCTCGAGGCCGGCGAAGGCTTCCTGCATCCGTTCCGTGGCGATGTTGAAGTCCTCGAAGGAACGCTTCAGCCAGGTCGCCTCCCGGTCTGCCGCCTGTTCCCTTTTTTCTTCCATGTATTTCTTTCCTTTATCGACGAAGTATCAAATGCTCCTTCGGAGTAGTGCGTGCCGCCTCGGGTGTTTTCAACGCGCCTGAGCCGGTTTCGCATACCTCGCATGAAACGATTCGTAGTTTTGCCCGTAATCAGCGACACGTTTCCAGAACGGTCCGCCGGATCCGTCTTTCAATAATTCGAATGCCTGCGCAGCCATGTCGGCATCAGGTAGACGCGCATAAGACTGGCCGAGACGATATCGTACCCAGCAGGCTTCCGTTTCGTTCCGTACCGTTTCAAGCAGACGCTGGTAAAGGAGCGCGCTTTTTTCATAATTTCCGCGGTGGAAATGACATTCCGCCAACCCTTCACGAGCGGGCCGCGGAAGGTCCGGGGCATCCGCGTCGTCGACGGCATTGATCGACAGTGCCCGTTCATACTGGACCGCCGCCGCTGAATAATGCCGGAGAGCTCTCAAGGCATGACCGTATTTCACCAATATCCGCCGCCGTTCATCGGGCGGCGCTTCCATGCCTGCGATACCGGCGAAATGACCGGCAGCCTTTTCGCAATCCCCTTCCGTAAAAGCTATGTCTCCCAATATTTCCGAGGCTCGACGGGCGGGCTCACTGCGGCTCGACGACGCCAGTTCGAGGGTTTCTTCCGCTCCGATCCGTGCTTCATCGTACCTTTTTTCCCGAAACTCGATTCCGGCGAGAGCGGCCATGGCCCGCGCCGACGGCTTTTCAGGGCGGCACCGGGAAAGAACGCCCTCGTAAACAAAACGGGCCGTGGAAACCAACCCGATTTCCACCAGGCTGTCCGCGGCACTGAAAAGTGACTCGTAATCTGCTGAACCGACAAATCCAAAACGGCGTATCTCGAGAAAAACCTCGGCCGCCGCCAGGTGATCACCGTTTTCATGATAGTTGTCGACGAGGTGTTCGGCGATATCCGTCAGGTTTTGTATGTTTTCTTTTCGAAAGGGCCCCCAGGGAGACTGCTCCTGGAGACTACGGGCCGTTTCGAAGGCTTCCCGGTAACGTTTTAATCGAATCAGGGCGTTCGCCTTGAGAAAGAGCAGTTCTTCCCGTCGTTCCCGCTCCTCGCTTTGCGCCATGACTTCGTCGAAAGCAAATACCGGATCACGGTAATACTCCATGCCGTCAAAAATATGACAGGGAAGTGAAGACCCCGGCCGACGCAATCCCAGGTCCGCCATGACAACGATGCTTTCCATCGCCTGACGTGTATCGGGATACCGTTTTACCACCATCGCGAGCAAGCCCAGGGCCGCCGGGACCTGGTCCATGACGGCGAGAATCCGGCCCGCACCGTGGAGGACCTCGGGAGCTTCGGGAGCTTCGGGATAAAGGTTGAACCAGCCGAGAAAAATATCGAGTCCGCGCTCGTAATTTCCGCTCCTCATGTAATGGGATCCCAGGGTCAACAGGTCCTGCCGGGGCGCCGCTTCGAGCGACGGCCACATGCGTATCGCCCGGTCGAAAACCTCGTCCGCTTCGGCGAACCGTTCCAGCTGCGAATAACTGTCGCCCAGCGTGATAAGAGCCGAACGCATATCTTCACCCTGCGGGTATTTTGACGTGTACCGTGAAAGTTCTTCGACGGCCTTTTCGAACCGTTGCATCCGGTAATAAAAACGTCCCCGCAGGTATACCGCCCTGGGAACGAGGGAAGAATCGGGATAATCATCACATAGTCGGTTCAATTCCCGAAGGCCTTCCTGGTAAAGACCCAGGGATTCATACCCTTCGGCCATTCGCAGGAGTATGTCATCGTTGCCCCGGACCTCATCCGGGTACAGCCGCAGTATGTCCCGGTAACGATCGATTGCGCTGTTCACGGAACGACGATCCCGTTCCAGGGACAGCTGGAAGAAGCTGTCCGCGGCCCGTCGAAGGGCAAACTCTCTCGTGTCTTCATCCAGACCTTCGTCCTCCAGGATTGCCTCGAATTGTTCCAGTGCGGTTTCATAGTTTCCCGCATCGAATGACGACAGGGCTTCCGTAAACAGTGAATCTTCCCCTGTTTCCCCGGACGGTACAGGCCGCGCATCATTTTTTGCCGCGTCCACCTGTTGGGCAAAAACAGGATCATCAGCAATCATCGGCTCTTCTTCAACGGAACGATTTGATTGCCCGTTATCATCCAGCTTTGCATTCACGATACCGTTCGGGTCGTGGGATTCTTTGACATCTGCCCGCCGTGCCGACACATCATCCGCATCCGCGCCGGAGGGCGCAGTCCTTCGGCCGTCGCCGGAACCTTCCAGGCCATCGGTTTCTTCAACATTTTTCTGCTTCGCCGGCATATCAAC
>JAGYOR010000169.1 GCA_018399535.1 Deltaproteobacteria bacterium
ATTCCCTGCGATCCCCGGAAAATCGCCGCCATCTGTTCCTGTGAAATCAAAGACGGCACCCGGTCGCTGGCCCCGGCCGACGATGTTTCCAGCGCCATCGGCGACCACCTTGTTGATTTCGTCGAGCGGCAGGTTCGAGGGAAGCTCTGCGACGGTCTTCCGCCGTTTCAATCGGGGGTGGGGACGCTGGCAAACATCGTCATGCGACGGATGGCGGAAAGTGACTGGGAAGGAATCACCCTCTGGGCGGAAGTGATACAGGACGCCATCTTCGATCTTATCGACGCGGGCAAACTGTGTTTTGCCTCGGGTACATCGCTGACGCCGTCGCCGGAGGGTCTCGAACGTTTTTACCGCGGTATCGAACGTTACCGTGAAAAAATTATTCTCAGACCGCTGGAAGTGAGCAACAGCGCCGAGGTGGTGAGCAGGCTGGGTCTCATGGCCATGAACACCGCCGTCGAGGCTGATATTTACGGGAACGTCAATTCCAGCCACGTTGGAAGCGGAGCCGTTGTGAACGGTATCGGGGGGTCGGGTGATTTTTCGAGGAACGCCCTTCTCGCAATTTTCATGACGCCGTCGACGGCGCGGGGCGGACGAATTTCACGTATTGTGCCGCAGGTCACTCACGTGGACCACACGGAGCACGAAGTCCACGTCATCGTGACGGAACAGGGGTTGGCAGACCTTCGGGGCCTCGATCCCCGTGAGCGGGCGGTGAGCATCATTGAAAACTGCGCCCACCCGCGTTACCGGGATGCTCTTCTTGATTACTGCAGGCGTGCCGCGCGGAGAGGCGGCCATGAGCCGATCCTTCTGGACGAAGCCTTCAAGTGGCACCTGAATTTTGAGAAAACGGGCGATATGATGCAGGAGTAACGTGCCGCGCGAAGACGACGGAGAATTTTCGAGGGATCGGGTAAGGGGTAAGAGGCGAGAGAAAAGTGGTCTCTTTTTATTCGCCGTCCAGTCGTTCCAGCGCCGCCGCGTAGGCGCCGAGAGCGACGGCCCGCTCCGTTCCCAGTCGGGAAACACCGACGCCGACGCGCTTTGTTTCTTCGAAAGTCACCGTCCGGTTGCTGAAGGGGACCGTAACGTCACGCAACTCGTCGTGAAGGAATTCTTGAAGCCCGGCAGGATCTTCCAGGTTAAAGGCGGTAGTTTCCATGCGGGGCAGGGGACTGCCCGAGAGGGTCACGAAGGCGGCGTTCATTTCATCGACCAGCTGTGACAGGAAAAGCCTGTGGGCGCAGGCCAGGCCGCCTCCCAGTACCACCAGTCCGTCGAGAAGTGTCACGGCGTTGGCGACGGCGTCGCCCGTCACCGCGGCCAGTTCCGTGAAAGCGCGCCGGGCCGCGCCGGAATTACCTTCTCGCAGTTCCATGCCGATTTCATAAATTTCTTTCGGCGAGGGGGCGTTATCTTCGGCGATGCCCGCCTCGCGGGCGAAGACCCGGCATACACCCCGGGCGCCCGCGCTGTCCTCGACGCTGCTCTGCGGGTACAGGCGGTTCCTCATGCGGTTGATTTCCCCCTGGGCAGCGTTGTCGCCCTGGAGCATGCGGCCGCCCGTCACGATACCGCCGCCGATCCCCGTGCCGAGGGTTACTCCCAACAGGTTTTTGTAACGCCGGGCGCTTCCCTGTTCTTCGAGCATTGCATTGACGCGGGGGAGAAACCCTCCCAGAGATTCCCCGTAGGTGAACAGGTCGCCGTCGTTGTAAATAAAGACGGGCAGGCCGAAGTGGTCTTCCAGCATCGGGCCCAGTGCGACGCCGCCGCGGAAAACGGGAATATTTTCGAGATCGCCGATGACGCCGCTCCGGTAATCGGCGGGAGCGGGAAAACCGAAGCAGACGGCCGAAGGCGGATCGGGCAGATGGGACCGGATGTCTTCGAACCCGCCTATGACGGCAAGAAGGGTTGCTTCGAGGGTGCCCCGGGCCGTCGGGATCGCCAGGGGCGAGACCACTTCCTCGCCGCCCCGAAGGGCGGAAAAGACCAGCCGGGTTCCCCCGGCATCGAGAGTCATGATGATACGTTTGTCCTTCCGGTAATCCATGACGCTTGTTCTCTTGTTCAGCGGTGAATGAAGCGCGGCGCCGTCATTCCACCGTCCATGTTCAAAGCATTTTCGCCGTAAGCGGCGCCCTGAAAGGTATCACGGCGTTCCAGTTCCGCGTCGACCGCGTTCAGTACGGCGAGTTTATTCTTCGCCCATTCGGGCGCAAGAAAAACATCCCGGTAGCCGTCCGCGGTGAGTCGCTGTATCACCATGCCGGGCGGCAGTATTTCCAGTATATCGACAACCGTATTGACATAATCATCCTTCGTCATCATGGGGAGCTTGCCTTCGCTGAAAAGACGTCCCGCCCTGGTCCCCGCGAGTGCCAGCAGCAGGTGAATCTTAATGCCGTCGATCGGAAGCGTTGACAGGAGACGGGCCGTGGCCAGCATGTCGTCCCGGCTCTCGCCGGGAAGTCCGAGAATAATGTGAACGCAGATGTGAATGCCCCGACCGGCCGTTCTTTCCACCGTGTCGAGGAACGCCTGGAGATCGTGTCCGCGGTTGATGGTCCGGAGCGTCCGGTCGTGCATGGACTGCAGGCCGTATTCCACCCACACGTGGCGCCCTTCCTCGACATAGGACTGGAAGAGGTCGATGACGTCGTCGGCTATCACGTCCGGTCTGGTTCCCACGGCGATGCCCACCATGTCTTCGACGGCCAGGGCCTCGTCGTAAAGCGCCTTGAGATGGTCGTACGGTCCGTAGGTGTTCGTGGCCGTCTGGAAATAGGCGATGAATTTTGTCGCCCCGCGCATACGGCGGTACAGTTCTTTTCCCGAGCGAAGCTGGTCAGTTACCGAAGGCAGCGGTCCCGCCTGCCGGAGACGTGAAAACCGGCCGTCGCAGTAGAAGCATCCTCCCCTGGCTATGGTCCCGTCACGGTTGGGACAGGTAAAACCCGCGTCTATCTGCAACTTGTAAACCCGGCAGCCGAACTGCTCGTGAAAATACCGTTTCAGGTCATAGTACCGTTTATCGTTCCCGGTGTTCATTCCTGTGTCAACCCGCGTTCAATAATTTCCTTGTCTTTTGATTTTTCATGATAGTAAAGTACTCCTTTTAATTCAACATCGATCAGGAGGATGGGTCAAAGCCACATGAAAACCTATGACGTGATCGTCGTCGGAGCGGGACACGCGGGCTGCGAAGCGGCGCTTGCCTCGGCGCGCATGGGCTGCGACAC